>CAZMOG010000033.1:0-20114 GCA_964567845.1 uncultured Odoribacter sp.
CCACCCTGAGCCTTAGCAAATGTATATGTCATACCACCGCAAAGAATCAAGTTATCAACCTTATCCATCAAGTTCTCGATAATTCCGATCTTTGTTGAAACCTTAGAACCTCCCATGATAGCGGTGAATGGACGCTTGATATCTTTCAAAATGTTATCGACAGCCTGAACCTCTTTCTCCATCAAGTAACCCAACATCTTGCTATCCTCGTTGAAGTAGTCTGCAATAACAGCTGTTGAAGCGTGACGACGGTGAGCAGTTCCGAAAGCGTCATTGATATAGCAGTCTGCGTATGAAGCCAAAGTCTTGGCAAACTCTTTCTGAGACACCTTCATTGCCTTCTTAGCATCGGCATACGCAGGATCCTCTTTATCGATACCAACAGGTTTCCCCTCCTCCTCCGGATAGAAACGTAGGTTCTCTAACAACAAAACCTCGCCCGGTTGCAATGCAGCAGCTGCATCGGCAGCCTTAGCACAATCAGGAGCGAACTGAACGGTAACACCCAACTTCTCAGAAACTGCCTCTACAATCTGGCTCAAAGAGAATTTAGCATTAACCTTACCTTTTGGCTTACCCATGTGTGACATGATAATCAAAGCACCACCATCAGCCAAAACTTTCTTCAAAGTAGGAAGAGCTCCACGAATACGAGTGTCATCGGTAATCTTTCCCTCCTCGTTCAAAGGCACGTTGAAATCAACGCGAACAATTGCCTTTTTACCGGCAAAGTTGTAATTGTCAATAGTTTGCATCTTTGTGTATTTTTAAATTAATAATAATCTTTCGAAAAATTTCAAAGGTTAAAGTTAAAAAGAATTTCTTTAGTTTTCAAGAATTTAAAAGAAAATAGCTAAACTTGCATTATGAACAGGGAGCAACAGGATATAGAATTTATGAAAAAAGCCTTGGGCGAGGCCGGAATCGCAGAACACGAGGGAGAGATACCTGTGGGTGCAATTATTACTTGTCAAGGCAAAATCGTTGCACGTGCACATAACCAAACCGAACGTCTCAACGATGTTACTGCCCATGCTGAGATTCTTGCTATCACTGCCGCATGTAACAAACTTGGAGGCAAATATCTGACCGACTGCACCATTTATGTAACCATGGAGCCATGTGTAATGTGTGCCGGAGCGTTGGCATGGGCACAGATTGGCAGAATTGTCTATGGCGCCTTGGACCCCAAATGCGGTTACGCCCGCATTCAGCCATCAATCCTGCACCCCAAAACCGAAGTTACAAGTGGAATTCTTGCCGATGAATGCAGTGCTATTGTTAAAGAGTTCTTCACAAAAAAGCGATAAGGCGGCTGTACTCGCTTCGCTCGGAAATGAAACCGTGCCAACTCCTAACTGATCACTCCTAACTAATCGATTCCTAATTGTCCAACCACTTGCCAATATGTTGGAAAAGACTTTGAAACCACCTCGCTATCAGCAATAACCACCCCATTACGCACAATTGCCGCCGGAGCAAATGCCATTGCCATTCTGTGATCCTTATAGGTTTCTACCGTTACCTTTTCATTCGATGGTATCAATTCTCCATCCCAATACAAAAGAGAATCGCCCTCCGATTTTACAACATACCCCAGTTTAAGCAACTCGTTCTTAAGGGCAGCAATTCTATCGGTCTCCTTGATTCTTAATGTTTCCACCCCGGTAAAACGGAACTTTACCCCTTTCAAACAACAAGCCACAGCAAATGATTGCACCAAATCGGGCATCAGATTGAAATTGTGCTCCAACTGCTCAACTGTTGTATGTTGACCCGAGATTTCAACTCCATTTTCGGTAAAATTGCACTTAACACCCAACATTCCCCATAGCTCAACCTGACAGGAATCACCCTGCAGACTGTTCTTTAATAAATCAGGCACAATAATCTTTATATCGGGAAGAAGACTTGCTATCTGAAAAATATATGAGGCAGCACTCCAATCGGCTTCAACTTTATATGTAACAGGAGAATAGCCGGTCGGCTCAATTATAACCATATTATCCTGCCACTCTACTTTAGCCCCGAAAGTACGCATTATCGAAGCGGTCATATCGATATAGGGTCTTGAAGCAATATGCCCCTCCAATGATAATTTTAATCCATTGCGCATATTTGGAGCAATCATCATCAAGGCAGATATATATTGACTGCTAACCGAGGCAGGAACCGAAATCGCTCCGCCATTCAAATTACAACCACTGATTTTAAGTGGAGGGAACCCCTCATTCTTCTCATAGTGAATTTCAGCACCCAACTCACGAAGTGCATTGACAAGAACCTCTATCGGACGCTCCTCCATTCTTGACGAACCGGTAATCCTCCACTCACCGGGGCGTTGTGCCAGAAAGGCGGTCAGAAAGCGCATTGCCGTGCCGGCGTGACCAATATTAAAATCAGAACCCTCGCTCAACAAAGCTGCTACCATGGCATCGGTATCATCGCACTTCGCAACATTTAAAACCGGCGCCGATGCCCCCGACAGTGCATTGATAATCAACACTCTGTTCGATATGCTCTTCGATGCAGGAAGCTTAACCTGAAACTCTTTTCCAACTTGGCGATATGTTAGCTCAGTATTACTCATAACGGTAATTTTAACAAAACATCCAAAACCTCCTCTTTGGTACAATGCGAATTTATGGTAAAGGTTCCCGGCTCACTCATTAAAGTAAAGTTCACGCCGTTACCATCGTTTTTCTTATCGTGCAACATCAGAGCGTACAACTCTTCACTTGTAGGCGAGGCCGGATATTTTGGATAAATTGATTGTATATACTCAATAATGGTATTGGCCAACTCCCGATTAAAACCACACTTCATTACCGACATCTCTATCGCACCTATCAATCCGTATGCCACTGAGTGACCATGATACCACTCCTTACCAATTTCAATTGTATAACTTTCAATCGCATGGCCATAGGTGTGGCCCAAATTCAAAGCCTTACGCACACCTTTCTCGGTGGGATCTTCATCAACAACTCGCTCTTTTACAGCAACAGACTCTCGTAGGATTTGCAAGAATTCAAGCGCAGACACATTTTTCAGATCAACTTGCATAATCTTATCGAGCGATTCATAACTGCACAAAAGTGCATGTTTAATCATCTCGGCATAACCACTAATCACCTCAGAATGAGGCAAGGTTGCAAGAAAACTATTGTCAATGATTACCAACTCCGGAATAGAAAAGACCCCTATCTCATTCTTAAAGCCCATAAAATTCACTCCTGTCTTACCTCCAACCGAGGCATCGACCTGAGAAAGAAGAGTTGTCGGGATATTCACACATCGCACACCACGCTTAAAACACGCAGCAGCAAAGCCCCCTAAATCGGTAACAACTCCACCTCCAAGATTCACAACAACTGAATCCCGACGGGCTGCCCCCTGCTCTAAACGCTCCCATACATATTGGACGGATTCGAGACTCTTTGAGCCCTCGCCTGTACCAATCTCTATTATGTTTTGTGGTAATATCTCAACCCCCTCTAAAAGGGGCAAGCAATTCTCACGGCTATTCTTATCAACAACCAAAAAGCGCATAGGAACCGCCACCTTTGAAAGGTGAACATTCAACTCATGAGCCACCTGATTTGTAAAGACAATTTTACCCATAAATTTCCACCAATTATATATAATCACTGAATTTTATTGAGACAAAGTTACCTATTTTCAAACAAAAACAATAGCTTTGCAGTAAATTTTACTTTATATAAATTATGTTGTTACACCATATTTGCAAAATTGCAGTCAACCTAATGCCCCAGCTCAATAGAGTGTCAATGATTCCCTTCTGGGAGGAGCTTGGCGGCATTACTGAAATTGAAAGATTGGATAGAAAAAAGTGGGACGAACTGTGTTTAGAGCATGGCGTTCACCCCAAAAACGCAGAAAGAGAGAGTGCCATTCAAAGGGCAATGGGCGAGGCCTCGCTTATGGAGAAATACGGGATTTCTCTACTATGCTACGACGATTATAACTATCCTCAACAACTACTTGAGTGTCCCGATGCTCCATTGGTGCTATATTACAAAGGTATAATAGAGCCGAACAGAGATACTCTTGCCATAGTAGGTACAAGAAGTGCATCGCATGAGTGCAAAGAGATTATCAACGATATTGTTAGAAAGATAGGCGAATGTGAGAATCAGCCAATTATCATAAGCGGATTGGCTCACGGCATTGATATATGCGCACAAAGAGCCGCACTTGAGAACGGGTTAACAACATATGCTGTTGTTGCTCACGGTTTGGGAATGATATATCCGGCAGCAAACCGCAATATAGCAAACAGAATTATTAACGAGCAAAGGGGAGCTATATTTTCGGAATATCCATGCAACTATCAGCCGCAAAAGTATCTGTTTCTGGAACGAAACAGAATCATTGCAGGCATGGCCAACTGGTTGCTTGTCGGGGAATCAAGTTTAAAGGGCGGCTCAATGGTAACAGCCAAAATTGCCTTTTCGTATGGTCGCGAAATAATGGCAATCCCCGGTTCGCCACTTAATCCAAATGCCCAAGGATGCAATCAATTGATTAAGCATAACATGGCCGCACTCATAGAAAATGGCATAGATCTGATTGAAAACATAGGCCTTAAAATAAGAGTAACCAACAAGAAGAATAATAGATGTGACAATATAGCCTTAACTATCGACGAAAAAGTGATTCTTGACTCCCTAAGGCGCCAAACAACCCCTCTAAACATTAATGAAATTGCGAGAATAACAAGGATAGCTCAAAACGCATTGCCAATAATGTTACTTAACCTGGAAATGAATTCGCTAATTTATGCACTTCCGGGTGAAAATTACAAAATTCGCAAATAAAACAAGAGATTTTCATTGCTTTCCCCAAAAAGATTATCTAACTTTGAGTGCTTTTATACACATTAGCATACACAATAAAAGATATGAAACCTGAAATTAAAGAGTTCATCGACGCCTTAAAGGCGAGAACGGTGGGTGAATCGGAGTTTCACCAGGCCGTAGAAGAGGTTATTGAAACTGTATGGGATACCTATCAGGCAAACCCTAAGTACAAGGCCAACAAAATCTTAGAAAAGATGGTAGAGCCAGAGCGAGTTATCATGTTCCGTGTTCCATGGATTGATGACAAGGGCGAGGTGCAGATTAACCGTGGCTACCGTGTTCAATTCAACAGCGCAATCGGACCTTACAAGGGAGGTTTGCGTTTCCACCCATCTGTTACACTTGGCGGATTGAAATTTTTAGGATTTGAGCAGACCTTTAAGAACGCTCTTACAACATTGCCTATGGGTGGTGGTAAAGGAGGTTCTGACTTCAATCCAAAGGGAAAATCAGACAACGAGGTTATGCGCTTTTGCCAGAGCTTCATGACAGAGCTATGCAAATATATTGGAGCTGATACCGACGTTCCAGCAGGAGACATTGGAGTTGGCGCAAGAGAGATTGGCTATCTGTTCGGACAATACAAAAGAATACAGAATGTATTCACCGGAGTATTAACAGGAAAGAACAGAGAGTTCGGAGGATCACGCGTTCGTCCCGAGGCTACCGGTTACGGAACTGTTTACTTTGCTCAACACATGTTGGCACACCTTGATCAGGAGATTAAGGGCAAGACAGTTGCCATTTCAGGATTCGGAAATGTTGCATGGGGTGCAGCTCAGAAACTTGTTCAACTTGGAGCCAAATTAGTTACAATATCAGGGCCTGACGGATACATTTACGATGAGAATGGAATTACCGAAGAGGGCGTTGACTTCATGTTGGAGCTAAGAGCTTCCAACAACGATGTTGTAGCACCATACGCAGAGCGTTTCGGTGCAAAATTCGTTCCAGGAAAGAAACCATGGGAGGTTAAGTGCGACATTGCATTCCCATGTGCAATTCAGAACGAGTTGAACGAAGAGGATGCAAAGACATTGGTTGCAAACGGATGCCAAATGGTTGTCGAGACATCGAACATGGGTTGTACAGCAGAGGCTGTCAAGTATTTGAACGAGCACATCGTATTCGCACCCGGTAAGGCTGCAAACGCAGGAGGTGTTGCAGTATCTGGACTTGAAATGACCCAGAACTCTATGCGCTACAGCTGGAGCGCAAAAGAGGTTGATGCAAAATTGTCTGAGATTATGAAGGAGATTCATGACACTTGTGTTAAGTATGGCAAGGGCGCAGGCAAGATTGACTACGTTAAGGGCGCAAATGTTGGAGGCTTCATAAAAGTTGCCGACGCTATGTGCGCACAAGGACACGTATAAAAGTTTCAAATATACAAATAAGGGTGGCAATATGATATGCCACCCTTACTATATCTAAACATACACCTTATTTATTAATGAATACTTTCATTGATACACATGGGCACCTTTATGCCGAAGAGTTTGACTCAGATAGAGACGAAGTTGTAGCAAGAGCTTTATCACAAGGAGTTGAAACCATAATTCTACCCGACATTGATTCATCGACACGTGAAAGCATGTTTCAATTAGAGGCAGAATACAGTAAAAATATGCACGCACTCATCGGACTTCATCCCACATCGGTAAAAGATGACTACAAACAGGAGATTCGATTAATCGAGAAGGAGTTACTACAACGCACTTTTATTGGCATTGGTGAAATTGGACTTGATTACTATTGGGACACCTCTATGCGCAGCGAGCAGATATACTCATTTGAATACCAACTTGGATTGGCTCAGGATCTGCATCTGCCTGTTGTTATACACTCAAGAAAATCACTCGATGATATTTTTATCTCACTAAAACGATTCCCACAGGTTCAGGGAATTCTGCACTGCTTTCCCGGTGACACAAACCACGCTAAACGTGCTATAGATATGGGTTTTAAAATTGGCGTCGGAGGTGTTGTTACCTTTAAAAACGCAAAACTTGCCGAGGTAGTAAAGGAGATAGGAGTAGAAAACATTGTACTTGAAACCGATGCCCCCTATCTGACCCCGGCCCCCCACCGGGGGAAACGCAATGAAAGCAGTTACATTCCAATAATCGGAAACTTCATTGCCAACCTAATGGAACTGCCCATAGAAGAGATAGCAACATTAACAACGAACAACGCAAAGAAACTATTTAAAATATAAAACAAATGAGTAAAGCAGTCCTTATTATATACACCGGTGGTACAATTGGTATGGTACAAGACCCGACTACGGGCAGCTTAAAACCATTCGATTTCGAAAACATTGCCTCGGCCGTTCCCGAAATTTCAGAATTCAAATTCAGAATTGATCACTACGCCTTACCCGAGATTATCGATTCATCGGACATTAACCCCGATTCATGGAAGACAATGTGCGATATAATCATCGAAAACTATGACAAATATCATGGTTTCGTTATTCTGCATGGAACCGACACTATGGCATATTCAGCCAGTGCATTGAGTTTTATGCTGCAAAATTTGACTAAACCAATCATCTTTACCGGCTCACAATTGCCTATCGGCCACATCAGGACCGACGGTCGCGAGAATCTTCTTGCAGCAATTCAGATAGCCGGAGCTGAAGAGAATGGGAGTCCGGTTGTAAGCGAGGTTTGTATATTCTTCGGACATCGTCTGCTACGAGGCAACAGAACCAACAAACTAAACGCAGAGCGATTTGATGCATTCCAATCTCCGAACTTTCCTGCCCTCGCCGAGGTTGGAATACACATAACATACAACAAACCGCTTATTCGTCACATCACCCCAACCGGTCCCATTATGGCCGATTGCCGTTATGACAATAACATAGTAATATTAAAACTATTCCCGGGCATTAAAAATGAAATAATCGCCTCGGTTTTGGAGACAAAGGGGCTGCGCGGAGTGATTTTAGAGAGCTACGGTTCGGGCAATGCTCCCTCAAATAGCGAATTTTTAACAATAATTAACAACGCTGTAAAGCGTGGAATTGTTCTATATAATGTTACCCAATGCGTAGGCGGGCATGTTGAGATGGGAAGATATGCGACCAGCAACTCCTTACTAAATATCGGTGTTATAGGCGGTTACGACATAACCACCGAGGCTGCTGTCTGTAAATTAATGTGTTTAGCAGGACGCTATGACAAGCCGGAAGAGATAAAAAAACACTTGATTTACAATTTAAGAGGAGAAATTAGTTAAATTTTATTGTCGTTTTACATATTTTTAGTAACTTGCACCAGATTTTTAGGCTTACACTCAAACGTTAGCATTTGGGGTTATTCTAGAAAGGATGATAGACAAACAATTAAATTTATAAACAAAAAACAGTAAAACAATTATGAAAAAGTTAATTGCAATCGTCGCACTTTTTGGAGTGCTCAGTTTCGGAGCTACTCAAAATTTGATGGCACAAGAGGTTGAGACAGTAGCTGAGGAGGCTGTAGAGGCTGATGCAGTAGCAGCTGATTACGAGGAAGAGGTTGTTGAGCAGCCATTCCACCAGGCTTTGAAGATTAAGTTCATTGAAGGAGGTGCCGGATTCATGGCATTGGTTGTTATCTCTTTGATCTTAGGATTGGCACTTGCATTGGAGAGAATCGTCTACTTGAACCTTTCAGATATCGATACCAAGAAGTTCTTCCAGAAATTTGACGACAAGATGAAGAACGAGGGAGTTGAGGCCGCTAAAGAGCTTTGCCGTAACACAAGAGGTCCTATAGCCAGTATCTACTACCAAGGATTGCTTCACTTCGATCAGGACTACGATGTAGTTGAGAGTACAATTGCTGCTTACGGAAGTGTTCAGTACAAGCAACTTGAGGAAGGTATGTCATGGATTTCATTGTTCATCTCATTGGCTCCATCACTTGGATTCTTGGGTACTGTAATCGGAATGGTACAGGCATTCGACGATATTCAGAAAGCCGGTGATATGTCTCCACAGATTGTAGCAGGAGGTATTAAGGTTGCGTTGATTACCACTATCGGAGGATTGATCGTAGCTATGATTCTTCAGGTATTCTTCAACTACTGCTTGAGCAAGATAGAGGGAATCACAGGTAAGATGGAGGACGCATCTGTTCGCTTCATGGATACACTTTCTGAGTATAAAAAATAATTAAGAAATAAAATGGCTGTAAATATTAAAAATTACGACCGCAACGTTGATAAAAAGATTTCGAGACTAAGCAGAATTATCATTGTCTCATTGTTCGCAGTAACAGCGGTGATAATTTGCATGTTCTGTTTCGGACCTTACGATGCGGAATTCGAGGGACCAGAGCATACCGACGCAATGTTGAACTGGGCATATATCTTGCTTGGTGTCTCTATTGTTGCAGCTCTAACATTCCCTGTTGTTGAGTTTATTAGAAAACCAAAACAAGGTTTAAAAGGCATGTTGCCTCTTCTTGGATTGGCAATTGTCGCATTCGTTTGTTACCAGTTAGGCGATGGCACAGTGCTTGATATGCCTGGTTACAATGGTCCGGATAATGTTCCCGGAACATTGAAGATTACCGACGCAATCTTGTTCATGACATACATTTTGATGGTTGTGGATGTTTTGGCAATCTTCGCTACTGAGATTTTCAAGAAAATTAAAAAATAAGAGATATGGGTAGAAAAGTTCCTGAACTGAACGCCACCTCAACGGCTGATATTGCGTTCCTTTTGTTGGTATTCTTCTTGACTACCACTACAATGAACGTCGATTCAGGATTGTTCCGTCGACTCCCGCCCTATAACGAGGATAACACCGAGGCACCAAAGGTTGCTAAGCGTAATATCCTACAGGTGTTGGTAAACAGAAACAATCAGCTGTTGGTGAACGACGAGCATTCAGACATCAACTCATTAAAGGACAGAACAAAAGAGTTTATCCTGAACGTTGATAACGACGCAGATATGCCTGCAAAAGAGGCAAAAGAGATTCCATTGTTCGGACCGGTTGAGGTGTCTAAAGGACTTGTTTCACTTCAGAGCGACCGTCAAACATCATACGAGACATACGTAGCAGTACAAGATCAGTTGACAGCTGCATTCCGTGAGATGCGCGATGAGAAGGCTATGGAGAAGTGGGGTAAAAGATATGACGAATTGGATGACGAGCAACGCGGAGCTGTTGACAAGTACATCCCTATGAGTATCTCTGAGGCTGAGCCAAGAAACGTTAAGAAGAAATAGTTATGGGTAAATTTAATAAAGGCGAGAAGAGGGAAGTCCCTGCAATGTCAACATCGTCACTTCCCGACATTGTATTTATGTTGCTATTCTTCTTTATGGCTGCAACAACCATGCGTGAGGTCACCGTTATGGTACAAAACACCATGCCGGAGGCTCGTGAAACTGTTAAGTTGGAGAAAAAGACATTGGTAAGTAATATCTACGTTGGAAAACCAGGACGTCAACACCAGATGGTGTGGGGATCTGAGCCAATTCTTCAGTTAAATGACAGATTTGCACGTGTAGGAGATCTTAGCTCATTCGTAGAAACAGAGCGAGAGGCTCGTCCTGAGGAGGATAGAAATAGTATCATCAACAATCTCAAGGTCGATAAAGAAGTTACCATGGGTATTGTTACCGACATTAAGCAGGAGCTTCGTAAAGCTAACTCATTGTTGGTTAACTACGGTAGTAGAAAGAAATTGTAATTTTCTAATATCCGATATAGAGACCGAACATTATTGTTCGGTCTCTTTTTTTTGCTAACTTTGCGGAGCAATTGGTCTCGTAGTTTAATGGATAGAATGAAGGATTCCGGTTCCTTTGATCTGGGTTCGATTCCCAGCGAGACTACAAAATCCTGGACTGATGCCCAGGATTTTGCAGTCTATGACCGCGAGTTAACTCCTAACTGGTCACTCCTAACTAAATAAAATTGAAATATCTCTAGCGATTTGCTCAATTGGCTGATACCCACCAAAATGAAGGACATGACGAAGCTCTGAATCAACATGATCAAGAATACGCATATTCTGCTTTGCCTTTCTTAGCATCATTCTACATACATCACGACAAAGCATAAGGGTTAGATCATAGATATTGTGCCCACGAAGATAGAGATACAAATTATTCGGATTAACTCCCAAAGCCTCAATCTTAACTCTAAAACTATCAATATCAACCTCCGGATTTCTTCCCTCAAACTCCTTAACTCTTGATGTAGCACGTTTATGCAGGTCATCCAAAAGCACCTCCGGCTGACGAATTAAATCATGTCGATTACCACGATCAATGATATTTAGATATTCATTAAATTCACATTGGGGTAAATCGTCACGATCGTGCGCTAAAAAATATAAATGCCAAATAAAGAGCTTATATAACGCATTTGAATAGCGTTTCCAGAACAGATTAAAATTAAATGGACAATTACGTATGTTTGTCAGTCTGCAACAAAAATCCTGTAATCCATCGGCAAAGCAGTGATGATTCTCAAATGAATATGTGTAAGTCTGGAGGACAAAGTTTTTAGCTGTAAGTTTCTTTACTCCTAATAAATAGCGATAATCGCTATCTATACAAATTATAAAAGAGGGACTAAGAAATTTAAAGTATTTCAAACATTGAGTCACTCCACATGTCTCATTACCATACTCATTTCTTGAACCACTTATAAAATGAAACTTCTCCTTTGGAAGAAACTTTTTTAGTATGTGTTCCCAAAATATAATGTCATCCTTATTCTCTACATGGACAGAGGCACGACACCTCAACATCTTCGCATCCATTGCAAAACGCGAAGCAGCTGCAGAATAGTATCGTTCACGCTCTGCTTTCGATATTTCAGGCTTGACAAACATATCACTCTTTCATCGAGAACATATCACTAACAAATACAAGTTTATCTCCCCAACCATCTCCAAAGATACTTGGCGAATGAGTCGATGTTATAATTTGAATATTGGGATTTAACTTTCGAATCTCCTCGAAAAGTTTGTGTTGCCACTCAATATGCAGTGATATCTCAGGCTCATCCATAAGTAAAATGTATGGAACCTCGTCCATCAAGAAAACTTTTAGAAGAACTAACATTAACTGTTTCTCTCCCGATGATAACTGATACAACTCTATTATATCTCCATCGTCCGTAAAGATAAGACGATTATTCTTTCTATTAATGGAGATTTTCTTGCCGGTTCCCTCGAAAAGAGCATCAACCGTCTTAAAGAAATTCTGGATTCTCTCATTGATATGCAGAGCCTTTTCGGGATAGTTGGTTGCCATTAATCGGTAATCAGACAACGATGACTCCGCGCCTGCAATATCATAAACCAATGAATATAGTTCACTATACAGTTGGCTGAAATCCTTACTATTCTTACTCCTGTCGCGCAAAGGAACATCGAAGGTCGAGATTTTGCAATAATTTAAACCCTCTACCTGGCGCTTTAAATCCTGAGGTGTGGTTTTAGGTGTATAATGAACCGAGCGATTACCTGTAAGTTCAACAATCACATCAACCCCAAAAGCTTTCAGAGCCTTTACATCCGCACGCATCACGGCATCAATAATCTTAAAAACGGTTGTCTTACCGCTTCCATTGATTCCTATAACAATATTGACATCCGGTTGAATGTCACGCCATGACAAATTATATCTGTTCCAAATATTGCTAATTTGAATTGCAGTAATCTTGTTGCTCTCCATAGAAAGAATATTTAGTTTTCAATTATTTTTCGTAAAGTTACTGATTTAAATGCAATTTTAAAAATCACTGAACAGCAGAACGCCCCATTGCATTAACTAACATTGAACGCAACTCATTCAATGCCATTTTCTTCTTCATCCATTCAAATATTTCATTATGGTCTGCATCTGGCTCCTTGCTTAAATCAGCAATCTTCTTGTCAATCTGCTTAATTCTGATAAGTATTCTTCGTAACTTATAGTTATTCAGAAGCTTAGTAATATAATCGACCTCTATTTGCTGCTCATTGGCATCCTGCCAGATACTCTCCAACTCGTACTTTTCACTAACAATATCAGCAACACACGATACTATATTGCCATCCTCAAATTGAGTAAAGTGTTTTACCGCATCAAAATCCACACTATCAAGACGGTCAGAATACTCTTGAACAATCTTTCTGTATGTTTCGTTGTATAATGCTAACCCCTCACCATTCAAATCACCAATTATATACTTGGCAACCGTAATTTCACTACCCTCTTGAATCGATATCTTGACATTCCCATATTGCAACAAAGCCTTTACCAGCTCCAGCTCATCATTCTTACAAAGTTTATCAAGAGTTGTTACTTTGGTAACATCGACCTCAACATTGACAGGTTGTATTGGTTCTGTTCCTCGATTAGAAAATGAACGCTGTATATCCGACTGTACTCCTCTCAACAATCTCGACACACCTACATTAATCTCATGTTCTGAAATTTTCATTATTTCAGAACAGCTTTTTACATAAACGGAACGAGTTATGTTATCAGGGATTAAAGATATTGTACGTATAACATCCTGTATTGCTTTGGAACGCTCTATTGGATCCTTACCTGCACTTTGAAGCAGCATATCAGCCTTAAATGAAATAAAATCCGTTTCGTTATTAGAAATAAACTCTTTTATCTCATCGGTAGTATGGCGTTGTGCAAAGGTGTCGGGGTCCTCGCCATCGGGCATAAGCACAACTCTTATACTAAGTCCCTCTTTCAATAACAGGTCAATACCACGCAACGCAGCATGAATTCCTGCCGAATCACCATCGTACATTACTGTCACATTGGGTGTAATTCTACGAAGCATTTGAATCTGCTCGACAGTCAATGATGTTCCGGACGAGGCTACAACATTTTTAACTCCGCGCATATACATCGATATAACATCAAAATAACCCTCAACCAAATAAATTTTATCGGTACGTACAGCCTCGGCACGCGCGACATCAATGCCATAGAGTGTCATTTTCTTATGGTATATCTCGGATTCCGGTGAGTTTTGATATTTGGCAGCCTTTTTGTCGGCAGTCATTATTCTTCCTCCAAAGGCTATAACCTTGCCCGAAGAATCTTTAATTGGGAACATTACTCTATCGTGAAAACGATCTACCAATGTACCCTTCCGGGTTTCTGTTGATAATCCGGTTTTTAAAAGGAACTCCTTTTTATATCCCGCCGCTATTGCCGCTTGCGTTAATTTATCCCAACCACCCGGATTATAACCAATTCCAAAACGTTCAATGGTATCGATATCCATTCCACGGTTAAGCAGATATGATATACCCACCGACTTACCCTCGTCGCTATGGATCAACTGCTCTGTAAAAAACTTTTGAGCAAATGAATTCAAGGTCAACATACCATCGCGTTCACTGCGTTGCTGAAGTTCCTTTGCCGACAATTCGCGCTCCTCAATCTTTATATGGTAGCGTTCGGCCAATTTACGTAGAGCATCATAGTAGCTTAACTGATCATGCTCCATCACAAAGTGAACCACATCGCCACCTTTACCACAACCGAAACACTTGAAGATTCCTTTTGCCGGTGATACTGTGAACGAACCGGTCTTTTCATTATGAAACGGGCAACATCCAACGTAGTTAACACCACGCTTCTTTAATGCCACATAGTCCGAGATCACTTCGTATATATCGGCACTATCTATTATTCGCTGCTTTGTTACCTCGTCAATCATGTGTACAAAGGTAATAATTTATTCAACTAATCTTCCCATTCTTTAAACCCGTAATCGTTTTCGGTTAAATTTTTAATATTTTTAACTTTTATAAACACGTAGTTCCGCATAAAATCAGTACTTTTGTCCGCACTTGGAAACGAAACGAAGTAAAAACGTTTTCATAAAAGTCAAGATAATTGCAATGAGCACGGAAGAGATTAAGGAGAGTTGGATAAAAGTGATTTGGGAGCTATTTATCAAACGAGGCCTGCGTAGCACCTCGATGGATGATATAGCTTCTGCATTGCATATATCCAAGAAGACCCTATACTTGTACTTCAAAAATAAAGAGGACATAATACTACAATGTATGTCCTGGACTGCAAACCCCGATTTTCAAGCAAAAGTTATAAAAGCAATTGAAAACGAAAGGGCCCTTACTATTTTGAATACTTTCAAGCAAAGGATTCTTCAAGATTCCGGCTCCTATAACATCCCGGCTATTTTTTATGACATTAAAAAGTTCCATCCGGCCATATATGATCAGATAAATCATCAACAACAAAAATTCTTCAGCACCATATTGACCCACGTGGTTAACAAAGGAATAAAAGAGGGGGTCTTCAGGGAGACAGACTCTCTCAAAGTTCAGATATGGCTGATTGGCTACGTTATGACATCACTAAAAGAACCGGATGTTCAAGAGGTTGCATTAGCAGAACTAACAAAATCGCAACAAAAGAAGGTTGTCAATGTGCTCTTTGATAATTTGGCATATAGTATTGCCACCCCCGAGGGGCTTAAAGAGTTTGAAACAATAAACAAAAATAATAAATAATTGTATGAAGAGAAGATTTCTAATTATCGCAACGCTATTCGTTGCAGGATTCTCAGTTTCGGCACAAGAACAGGAACAACAAACCGAGTTCTCGATAGACCAGGCTGTCGAGTATGCAATTGAATACAACAGAACGCTCAAAACATCAAAAATGGATGTTGAGTACAAGCGTAAACAAATCACACAGGCCATCTCACAGGGATTGCCACAAATCAACACATCATTGGACTATAGCACCAACTTTGGTTACAAAATGAACTTTGGTGGAAATGCAATTAAACTCGAGGATCAGCTCGCATTTACCGCAAGTGCATCACAACTACTATTCAGCGGACAGTGGATTGTAGGAGTTCAGACCGCTAAGATTGCCCGTCAGATTTCTGAGTTGGGAGTTGAGGCTACCGATTTGGATATCCGTTCAACTGTTCACACTCTTTACTATACAATTCTGGCATATCAGAGAATGGGATCAATCCTTGAAAATAACTTGGTCGATATGGAGGTTATTCGCCAACATACCGAAAACATGTATGCACAAGGAGTTGTTGAGGTTACCGATGTTGACCAAATCAGAGTTACTGTAAACCAACTTCGCAACAACCTATACTCTGTACAGAGAAATACCGAGGTAAACAGTAATTTATTGAAGATTCAAATGGGTCTACCGGTTAATTCACAAATCAAATTGACCGACAATATTGATAACATGATAAGCAGTGATCAATATAACTCATTGGCAACCGAGCAGTTCGATATTAACCGAAACATAAGCTACAAGCAGATGATTAGCCAAGAGAATCTTCAAAAGAAGATGGTTAGCATTGAGAAGTGGAGTTTCGCTCCAACAATCACTGCAAGATACTCATATTTGGAGAAGATCGTTGAGCCATCGTTCAGCATGTCTCCAAGCCACTCGGGAGCAATCAACCTTAGTTTCCCTATATTTACAGGATTGAGCAGAAAGTCCAGTCTTGAGATGCAGAAAATCAATTTGGACAAAATTCGTTTAAACCGTGAGCAACTTGAAGATAACTTGAACATGCAGGAGATTCAATACAAGTTTAATTTGAGAAACGCTATTGAAAACTATCAATTGCAGAAGAGCAACTTAGAGGTTTCAGAGAAGGTTTTGACCAACTATAGAAATAAATATGATCAGGGAGTTATTTCAAGTTTGGAGTTAACCCAGGCTAACACCAACTTCTTGAATGCCCAGACAAACTATACAACAGCGGTTTTGACACTCTTGAACGCTCAGGTAGAGCTTCAGAAACTTCATAACTCACTATAAAGCAAATAGTAATAATTAATAATATTAATAAGAATGAAACAGCTAATTTTATCAGCTATCGCATTGGCAACTATCGTGGGTTGCTCTGACAAAGAGACAAAGAGCACTGTCGAGGAGGCTCGCCCCGTAAGAATTACTGTTCTTGACGAGCAGACAATTGCAAAGACTCTTGAGTACAAGGCTAACCTTGTAGCAGATGAGCAGGTTTATTATGCTCCTGCCATGACAGGACGTATTGGAAAGATTTATGTTGAGGTTGGTGATCGTGTAAAAAAGGGAGATCTTCTTGTTGAAATGGACCCAACAAATCTTTATCAGGCAGAGGTTCAATTGAAAAACATTGAGGCAGAGTACAACCGTGCCGTTAAGTTGAACGAAACCGGAAGTATCTCTAAGCAGAATTACGATGCAGCCGTAACTGCATACGAAGTTGCCAAATCAAACTTTGACTTCTTGAAAGAGAACACAAAGATGATTGCACCATTTAATGGAGTTATTACCGGAAAGTATTTCGAGGACAAGGAGCTTTACACCGGAGGTGCATTCGGAGGAGCAAGTAAGCCATCAATTGTTTCTGTAGAGAAGATCGACGTTATGAAGGCCTACGTTACAATCTCTGAGCAGTATTTCGCTACAATCAAGAAAGGAACAAAGGTTGAGTTAACAACTAATATCTATCCTGACAGAACTTTCGAGGGGACAGTTAGCATTGTATATCCTACAATCGATCCACAATCTCGTACATTCACAGTCGAGGTTAAGATTCCTAACAGCGATGAGTCATTGCGTCCCGGAATGTATGGTAGCATCAACTTCCTCATTGGAGAGACAACGTCGGTTGTTGTTCCTGCGCTTGCAGTTTTGAAACTACAAGGTTCAAACAACAGATATGTATTCATTGAGGAGAATGGCGTTGCAAAACGTGTCGATGTTAAATTGGGAAAACGTTTTGAGGACCAGGTTGAGCTTATCAGCGAGCAAATCAAGAAGGGCACACGCCTTATCACTGCCGGCCAGGCAAAATTGGTTGACGGATCAAAAGTTAGTGTTGTTGAATAATCTGAATAGATTTAAACTATGAGTATTTATAAATCAGCGGTAGAAAAACCTATTACCACCTTGATGGTCTTTGTTGCCATTATGGTGTTGGGTATTTTCTCATACATACAATTGCCGGTTGATCAGTACCCTAAGATGGACCCGCCATATATTACAGTTATGGCCACCTATCCCGGAGCTAATGCAACCGACATTGAGGAGAATGTCACAAAAATCCTTGAGGACCGACTCAACTCGGTCGATGACCTAAAAGAGCTTACATCTAAATCATACGAAAACCTTGCAGTTGTAACCCTTGAGTTTGAATGGGAGGCTAACTTGGACGAGGCTTCGAATGATGTTCGCGATGCAGTGGATCAGTGTATTTCAAGTTTGCCCGATGATATTGACCGCCCGACAGTCATGCGTTTCAATACATCAATGATGCCTATCTTGATCTATGCAGTTACAGCCGAGGAGTCATATCCCGGATTGAACAAGATTATCGACGATAAGGTTGTTACACGTATGAACCAGGTTGACGGAATTGCATCGGTAACTCTATCGGGAGTTCCAGAGCGTGTTGTTTACGTTGACCTAAACCCCGTAATGCTTGATGCTTACAACTTGACCATCGAGGGTATTGGAAATGCTATCCTTGCCGAGAACATGGACATCTCTTCCGGTAACATTAAGATGGAGCAGATGGACTACTCTATGCGTGTTGAGGGAGAGTTCGAGGAGAGTGAGGAGATTGCAAATATCCCTCTTGGCGTTTCAAACGGCAAGACTGTCTATTTAAAGGATGTTGCTCAGGTTCGCGATACCATCAAAGATATTACTCTTGAGTCTATGGTTGACCGTAGAAACGGAGCAGTTCTTTTGATTACCAAGCAATCCGACGCTAATGCCGTTCAGGTTGCCGAGGAGGCAAAAGCATTATTGGCAGAGTGTCAGAAAGAGCTACCATCAGATATTAAATTCGAAATCATCTCTGATAACTCTGACTTCATTATCAAGTCAATCAACAACTTGCAGGAGACATTGATGTATGCATTGTTGTTCGTTGTCCTTGTGGTATTCTTCTTCTTGGGACGCTGGAGAGCAACATTCATCATTGCCTTGACAATTCCTATTTCATTGATTGTGGCATTTATCTATCTGTTTGCAACCGGTGAATCGTTGAACGTTATTTCGTTGACATCACTCTCTATTGCAATCGGTATGGTTGTTGACGATGCCATCGTGGTACTTGAGAATATTACAAAGCATATTGACCGTGGTAGCCACCCGAAAGAGGCTGCAAAATATGGAACCAACGAGGTGTGGGTATCTGTTATTGTAACAACACTTGTAACAGTTGCGGTATTCTTCCCATTGACTTTGGTAACCGGAATGACCGGAATTCTGTTCAAGCAGTTAGGTTGGATTGTATGTATCACTATATGTACATCAACAATCACTGCTATTTCGCTTACCCCTATGTTGTGTTCACAATTGATGCACATGTATGATCCTGACAAGATTGCTCAAAGCAAATTCAGCTTCTACGCATTTACGACCAAGAACCTTGATAAGCTTGATAACTGGTACGAGAACATTATCCGTTGGTGCTTGAAACACAAAGTAGTTGTGATTACCTCTATGACATTTATCTTCGTTGGTTCATGCGGATTGTCAAAATATATTGAGACCGACTTTATGCCACAAAATGACCAGAGCAATATGAATGTCTATATCAAGATGCAAACCGGTCAGAAGGTTGAGATTACCAAAAAGATTGCAATGGAGATTGACTCTGTTATTCGTGCCGAGGTTCCTGAGATTCGTTTGATGAATGTCAGCTATGGTAGCGAGGAGACTGCTTCATTTGCATCTATGATGAGCTCTACCGGTACCAATATCGCAAATATGCGTATCAGAGTGTTGGAGCTTGAGGATCGCGAAAGAGATGTATTCCAGATTGCAGATCAGGTTCGTGACATTTTGAAACGCTTCCCAGAGGTACTTGTATACACTGTTACTACATCAACCGGAGGTTCTATGGGCAGCAACAATGTTACATTCGAGATTGTTGGTCACGACTTTGCTGCAACCAGTCTTATGGCCGCAGAGTTGGCCGAGAAGGCAAAGGAAATCCATGGAGCCGCCGATATTAACATCAGCCGCGACGACGATAGAGCTGAGCTACAATTTATTCCTGATAGAGACAAATTGGCTCGCCACGGATTAAGCGCAAGTGCTGTTGGAACTCAATTAAGAAACAGAATCTACGGATACCGTAACTCTAAGTTTAAGGAGGATGGTGAGGAGTACGACATTATTGTACGTCTTCAAGAGGATTTCCGTGCATCACTTACCGATGTCGAGAATATCATTATCAAC
>CAZMOG010000034.1:0-19273 GCA_964567845.1 uncultured Odoribacter sp.
AGGTTATGGCAATGATAGCGTGTATCCATTTGATATTGAGCGTTTTTGTACGATTTTTAAGCAGAATGCCGAGTGTGTGATGTCGAGTATAACACTGCTTCAGAATGCAGGCTATATGGTGCTTTCGGATAATGCCAGAAATAGTTCAAGAGTAGAGTTTTTGGTTAGAGTACATGAACTGAGACAAGGTGATTATTCTGCAAACGAGAGTTTGATTATTGAGTATATTCTGAGAAATTTTCAAGGGGTGTTCAGCCATTTTGTCTATTTTGATGAACAGGAGGTGGCTGATGCATTGGCAATTGACCGAGAGCTTTTGTATCAAATATTTCTGGAGCTTTCCAAGCGTGGAGTGCTGAGTTATGTGCCAGGCGATAATCGTCACGCAATCCGATTTAATGAACCCAGATTACCGGCAAGTTATATAAATCTGGGCAAGTCAATCTATGAGGATAGAATAAAGGTTTTTAAGGAGCGAATCGATGCAATGTGCAATTATATCACTTTGACCGGAGTGTGCCGACAGCAGTTCCTGATGGATTATTTCGGTTCAAAGGAGCAATGTGAATGTGGCGTTTGTGATATTTGTATAAGTCGCAAGAAGAGTGTGCTGGGATTCGAGGAGCTTAAAAAAGATACGCTCCGCCTTTTAAAGAACGGAGCGTATGAGTTACATGATTTGCAAAGTACTCTTGATTGTGATAATGAAACTTTTATAAAAGTTCTTCGTGAGCTTTTAGATTCAAAATCAATTGTTTATTACGGGCACTCTGCAGTTATGTTGGCATAGTTTCTATTACTCTTTTGTAATGTGTACATCCAATTGATTGTATGGAGTGTGCAATTTAGGATCTTCTGTGAAACGTTGGTAAACTTTCTCGTTGATATCGAAATATACGTCCCAATAGTTTGCTCCGTCGGTCCATACACGTACTACAATCTTTACGTTGTGTACATCCAGTGCACTGAGTGCAATAAAGTAATCTGGAGTGGTGTCGATCAATTTGTTGCTACGTAGAACCTCGGTGATTATCTCTTTAGCATGGTTGTAATCGTCGCCATATGCAATGCTGAATGTGAAGTCAACTCGGCGTTTTTCCTCTTTAGAGTAGTTTACCGATGACGATGTTGATAGCGCACCGTTTGGAAGTGTAATCAATTTGTTGTCACCTGTACTGATGATTGTGTTGAAGATTTGAATCTCTTTTACGGTTCCTGAGAATCCCTGAGCCTCGATAAAATCTCCAATTCTGAAAGGCTTGAATAGCAGGATCATAACTCCTCCTGCAAAGTTCTGCAACGTGCCGCTCAATGCCATACCAATAGCAACGCCGGCAGCTCCAAATAGGGCAATAAATGACGATGTTTCTATTCCTAAAATACTGATAATGATGATTATCAATGTAAAGTTCAACACAACGCTGACAAGGCTGTTAATGAATCCTGTAAGCGAGGTATCAACATTTTTTCTGATCATCAAATTCTTAACAACCTTCTGAAGGTGTTTGCAGATCCAGCGTCCAATGAGGAAAACAATGATAGCTGCAATAATCTTACCGCCAAATGCAACTGCAAGGTCGATAAGTTTGTTGATGAATACATTCAAAGCCTCTTGATCAACTTTGCCTTCAGATAGTGTTGCGAAGAGATTTTGTGCAGCCGATGCCATAATATCGCTATCGGTCAATGTGTCTGTTACATTCTGAATAGTGTCTTTCATAATTTTATAATTTTTGAGTATTTGTTACTTTCCCGGTATATTTCCAAAGAGTCTTATGTGAAGACGATCACAGAATCGCCATCCGTGTTCGATTATAGTATCTAAAATTTCATTGGTCGTTTCTGTCAGTTTTTCACTTTGTGAACCGGCCGGCATAATCAGTATATTTTCAGTTTGTATGGCTGGAAGTTGTTCCAGAATTTCCTGAATCTCTTGAATGTCGGATGTTCCGGTAACAACGAATTTCAGTTGTATCTCTTTTTCCTGTTCTTTTGCAAGGTTTATAAGGTTTGACAGAACAGGAATGTTGATTCTTAATGAGTTGTGCTTTGAGCGAGGAGTCTTGTCCAACGGAGCCGACGATTTTAACTTCGGTGAAATGCTTAACAGGTCTATTTGGTTGAAGAATTCGTTGTTGAATATAGTTCCGTTTGTTTCAACAGTAATATGGAAACCCAGCTCTTTCAACTCTTTACATAGATTTGTCAGTGGTTGGCATTGAAGCAGAGGTTCCCCTCCGGTAATGACAATGTGTTTTGCTCCTTTTCGAATTTGTTTGATTTTTGCTATGATTTCCGGAATTGGGGCAGAGTGTGTGTTGTTTATGCGATATGCAGCATAGGCTGTATCGCACTCTATTGGAGTGAGAGAATCCGCATTCCATGTACAATGCAGATTACAACCTGCAACACGTACAAAAACCGATGGAACTCCTGTCAGTTTGCCCTCGCCCTGAATTGTTACAAAAATATCGTCGGTTGCTAAAACTATTTGCTCCATTCCTCAATAATTGCGCTGCTGTATTTAATATCTTCAACTCCAAATTTAGCCCAATCGAGATCTTCGCGAAAAGCCTCGGCATATCCGGTGGCAGTTTCGTGAACACGTATACTGCTGATTTGAACATGGCCCTCGCCATTGACACGGGGCATTTCTTGTATGATTTTGTCGGCAAGTTTAAGGAAGAGTAGCGCAAACCCCTCGGCCGATGGAGATACAGGTATTTCAACAACTCTTTTGTTGTATTGATAGACAAATTTTTTGAATTCGTCACTCTCTTTATCCCATAGAATGTAAGAGTGGTCGAAACTATCTATCAGTTCCTTAATCTTTGCGAGACGAGCAAAATCGGTAATCATGTAGCCATCATCCAGTTTGTTTGAGGTTAAGAATACCTCCACAATGTATGAGTGGCCATGAATATTTTCACGACAACGCTCAGAGGTGCAGTTACGGACTATGTGTGCCCCTTCGAATTTGAATAGTTTCCTTATTATCATAATTACTTGTTTACCAATGGATCTATGCAACCTGCCTGTTTGAAGGCTTCAGCTCTGAGCAGACAACTGTCGCAGGTTCCACATGGGGTTTCATGGCCACGATAACAACTCCATGTATCGCCATAATCGACTCCGAGTTTCACTCCTAAGGCAATTTCGTCGGCTTTGGTCATGTTCATGAAAGGAGCATGAATCTTTATTGGTTGTTTCTTTTCTACACCAAGTACAGTTCCTTGGTTTATAGCGTTTTCCATTGCAATGATAAACTCTTCACGACAATCAATATAACCCGAATAATCAACCTGACTCACTCCAATGAAGATGTCGGTTATATCCATTGCATCGGCATACGATGCCGCAATGGACAAGAATACCATGTTTCGTGCCGGAACGTATGTGTCGGGAATATCGGTACGATTAATGTTGCCATCCTCAATCTCCATATTGGTGTCGGTTAGCGAACAACCATCCCATGTGTTGAGTGGTACGTTTATTATTTTATGAGACTTGGCACCCGCCTTGATTGCAATCTGCTTTGCACATTCAAGCTCTTTATCATGCTTTTGTCCATACAAAAAGGTTAATGCATACACTTCGTATCCCTGACTCTTTGCAAGGTATAGTGCGGTTGTTGAATCCAAACCACCTGATAATAATACAATTGCTCTTTTCATTATTGATAATTGTTTGTGGTGCAAAAGTAGTGAATTTTAATGTAGAATTTTGTAACTTGCGCCCTGTTTTTTCAGAGAAAACACAAGGATTAAAATTTGTTTGTAAATGTCTAATATAGAGAGATATTCAGAAAAACTTAGAGTTATTGAGCAGGCAGGAAGTTATCGTCGATTGCATAATGTTGAGCATAATGGTTTCCTGATTAACGATTCAGGTGAAGAGTTGTTGAACTTGTCATCGAATGATTATCTTGGTCTTGCTTCGAATCCGAATCTGTTAGAGGATTTTCATAAAAGATTGGATGTTAAGAGTATGACATTCAGCGCATCTTCATCAAGATTGTTGTCGGGTAATCATGCTCATTATGCACTATTGGAAGAGGATTTGGCTGACCTTTATGGTAAAGAGTCTGCTTTGGTTTTCAATTCAGGTTATCATGCCAATGTAGGTATTTTACCGGCACTTGCAGGTAAACGCGATTTGATTATTGCAGATAAGGCGGTTGATGCAAGCCTTATTGATGGAATGCGTTTGTGTGAGTCTGAGTTGATGCGTTTCAACCATCTGGAATACGAGGATTTGCGTTATATTTTAAGCCGAGAACGTGAGCGTTTCGAGAATGTTTTTGTCGTGAGCGAGGCTATTTTTGGGATGAGCGGTGATTTGGCTGATTTGCAGCAATTATGCGAGATTAAGCGCGAATTCGATACATTTCTATACATTGACGAGGGCCATGCAGTAGGTGTTCGTGGAACCAATGGATTGGGACTTTGTGAAGAGCAGGGATGTATTGATGAGATAGATTTTATTATCGGTAGTTTCGGAAAGGCGTTAGCTTCGGTAGGAGCATTTCTTGTATGTAATAAACTATTCCACGATTACCTTGTCAATACTCAAAGAACGTTGATTTATCCAACTGCGTTGCCTCCAATCAATGTTGCATGGACAAGGTATGTGTTAAATCGACTACCGGAGTTTTATGATATGCGTATAAGACTCATGGATTTGGCTGCAGAGTTGCGCGAGGTGTTGCATGAAAAGGGATTCCAGACATTAGGCGATTCGCATATAATTCCCATGATTTGTGGCGAGAACGAAGTGGCTGTCGAGATGCATGAGTTGTTGCGGAGCAATGGCTTTTATGCAGTATCGGTACACTATCCGACAGTTCCAAAAGGGAAATCAATGATTCGACTATCTCTAAATGCAGCAATTCCCGACGAGGAGTATAGTTGTCTTGTCGATTTTTTGCGTTGTTTAGAGTGATTTTAAGATTTGTTAAGTTAATAGTTGGTATAAATGGATTAACTTTGCCATTGTTAACAGAAAAATGAATAAAAACTTAAATATTGAAAACTATGAAGAAACTTATTTTCTTGAGTGCAATTATCTGTTTTTGCGCAATTGGTAATGCAGAGGCACAAAAAGTTGACAAAAAGGCTTTGAAGGCCGAGGCTGCACGTTTGGATTCTATCAAGGGTGCAAATGCACGTAATGCGATTAACGAGCACTTATGGCAATTGAATGCATCTACAATGACTTTGATTAAAGAGACTGCATCTTCAAGTATCAATCCTGTATTGAGTCAAAATTTAAATCCTGACCTTTCAACAACCGTTAGTAGTTTCATTATGGCTGGAACTAATGGTTTGATGGTTACAGACTATTTTAACCGTGATCCAAAGGAGTATTACTACTTTAAGGAGGGTGCATTCCAGGGAACTATTCAGAATGATGTTTTCAAACAGGATAAGAAGGGTAAGATTACCTTGAAGTTCGAGTTGAAACTAACAAAGGAGAATGGTCTTCCGGTAGGTGCTGTTATTCCATGTGTTTTGACAGTTGAACCAAACTCTAATGAAGCGAAGATTGTTTTCGAGTTTACAGAGTATGAGTATGAGCTGCAGTTCAAGGGAACTGTTACCAACTATGTTCCGGCAAATTAATTAGTTAGGAGATTGCGGCACTGCGAAACGGTGGCGAACTGAATAACATGATGGGGCTGTCTAACATTGCGTTAGACAGCTTCATTTTTTTAGTGGAGTTTTTGGGCGCCAATGTCGTTGCGGACACGCCAGGTTATGTTCCACACCATTTCACGAAGCTCTTTGATAAAGTCGGCAGCGGCATACTCCTTCTTTTCAATTTTACGCAGTTTAGCCTCCCATTGTCCTGTCAGCTCTGCCGATTTAAGCAACTCATCCTTGATGGTATCGATAAGCTCCAATCCGGTTTGTGTGGCTATAAGGTTTTTGCGCTCTTTGCGAATGTAGCCTCGCTTAAAGAGAGTTTCAATTATGGCTGCACGAGTAGATGGACGTCCAATTCCATTCTCCTTTAGTGCATCGCGCAGTTCATCGTTTTCCACAAGTTTTCCGGCAGTCTCCATAGTGCGAAGCAGGGTAGCCTCGGTATATGGTTTTGGGGGCTGGGTCTGTCGTTTTTGCAAATCAGGTGTGTGTGGACCCGATTCCCCTTTTACGAATAGGGGAAGTCCTTTCTCATCGTCGCTCTCGTTATTGACCAACTCCTGTTGATTGATAGGCTGAACAACGTTTGGAGTATCCTCTTTTTGGAATACTATGTGCCAGGCCGGATCAATTATAACCTTGCCCGAGGTTTTGAATTCAACTTTGTTTGCCTCCCCTAAAACAGTTGTTGTATTGAAGGTACAGTCCGGATAGAACGACGCTATGAAACGACGTGCAATCAGGTCATAGACCATCTTCTCCATGTCGGTCATACCGCTTGGGGTTACATTTGTCGGTATAATTGCATGGTGGTCGGTAACCTTGCTGTTATCAAATACCTTTTTCGATTTCTGCAGCTTTTTGCCTCGAAGCGGATCCAGATATTTGATGTAACTCTTTGGCAGAGCGTTTAGTATGGCTCCACATTTAGGGTATATATCCTCGCTCAGAAATGTTGTGTCAACACGTGGATAGGTTGTCCACTTCTTTTCATAGAGTGATTGAATTGTCTTTAAGGTATCGTCGGCCGAGAATCCGAATTTTTTATTGCACTCAACCTGAAGTGAGGTCAAATCAAACAGGCGAGGGGGTGCCTCTTTACCCTTTTTTTCAGTTACCGATGTTACAACAAAGGGAGCTTGTTTTATCTTTTCAAGCAACTCTTGTGCCTCTTCCGGAGAGTCGAATTTTCCCTTTGTTGAGTTGAATGTAACATTGCGATAGATAGTTTTCAACTCCCAATAATCTTTGGGTATAAAGTTCTCAATTTCACGCTGACGGTTTACAATCAGGGCGAGAGTAGGGGTCTGCACACGACCAATTGAGAGAATCTGCTTTTCACGTCCGTAACGCAGTGTGTATGCACGTGTAGCATTCATTCCCAAGAGCCAGTCGCCGATTGAACGTGAAAGTCCTGCTTGGTAGAGTGAATCGAACTCCTCTTGTGTTTTAAGCTTTTCAAATCCCTCTCTGATGGCTTCGTCGGTAAGCGATGAGATCCACAATCTTTTCACCGGACACTTTGCTCCGCTCTTTTGGATTACCCAGCGTTGAATCAGCTCTCCCTCCTGACCGGCATCGCCACAGTTGATAATCAACTCCGCCTTTTTGTAAAGTTCGGTGATTATCTCGAATTGTTTCTCAATGCCCTTGTCGTTTATCAGTTTTATGCCGAAGCGTTGAGGAAACATTGGAAGTATATCCATGCGCCAGCTTTTCCACGTCTGATCATAGTCGTGAGGCTCCTTCAGGGTACACAAATGGCCGAAGGTCCAGGTTACCTGGTAACCGTTACCCTCGTAGTATCCGTTGCGCCTGCTTGTTGCGCCCAATACATTTGCTATACTTTGTGCCACACTTGGCTTCTCGGCTATACAGACTATCATAGTGGTTGTTCAGTGCTACGCTTTTGTGCGATTAAAAATAGAGCTCCCGGAATAAAAATTACTGCTGCAACAAAGTATAGTGCAGTGGATAGATTGGTTTGCGAGTCATTGGTGTAGTTGTCGCAAATCCATCCTGCAACCGGGAATATTATCGAAAATACAATTCTTATTACAAAGTTACGAATCGACAAAACAGTTGCTCTCATTTCCGGATGTGTCTGTCGGTTGATGTATCCCTTTAAGAGTGGGGTTACGAAACCTCGCACAATATAGAAGAAGAGCAATGAAAGCAAACATAAAGCTCCCATCTTAACTGCGAATGGGTTATTAAACTCTCCTAAATATGGGATGAGCATGGCAGTTACCAAATATCCAAGAGTAATAAATATAAGGATAAGTATGTATGCCTTTGTTATTCCGAAGAGTTTTGTAAGGTAGTCTGAGTAGAGCGATGCAATGCCTACAATCATGTTCAATGCAGTCCAGATTATACCGGTCCATAGGGTGTTCATGTTGCTGTAATCAAGGCTCTTCATATCTCCACCTGGGAACATGACTCCCAAAATTGCCAATACCATCCATGCCATTGTCAGTGTTGCCGCTCCGATTACTCCTGAAAAGAGTATGTCGTATCGTAGGCGAGGATTATCGACTAACGAGAAGCGGATAATTTTCCAGATACTTGCCAATGGATTGCTGATAGGGCGTTTTGTGTCGAGTTCTTTTAGCATAAATGCTGCAGGAATACCGATAAAGGCAACACAGCATTGTGCATAGAAGTTGTAACGAAGTGACAGGATTGCAATTGCTCCGCCAAGCACTCCGGCAATTGCCTCTGAAATGTTGCCGGTCATTGTTACCCGACCCTCATATTTCAGATACTCCTCTTCGCGTTTCTCTTGCATAAGAGAGTCATAGAGCAGGGCAGAGTCGGCTCCCGAGAGCATACTTTGGCCAATTCCTAATATTATCTCTGCTATAAGGAACATGGCAAAGCTTGCTGTGAGCGAATAGACCAGAAAGCCTAAGAATGTTGCCAATACTCCGACTATCAGACAGTTTTTTCTGCCCCATGAGTCGGCTAAGTAACTTGTTGGTATGTCAAGAATTACAGGTACTAACGAATATACCGCTTTCAGTATACTTATATCTTCAAGGGTGCAGCCGTTGTCGCTGTAAAACAGGTACAATATGGGCATTACCAAGGAGAACCATTTTGCCACCTTGATTACATAAAGACACCTGATATTTCTTGTAATTACGCTCTGCATACAATCTGCAAAGGTAATAAAATTAGGAGTTGGAAGTGAATAGTTAGGAGTTATTTAATGAAAATATATATCTTTGTGCAATTATGAAAAGGTGTTTTAAAATATTAAAAAACAAGATATGAAAAAGCTGATTTTAAGCGTGTTGGTGGCTGTGGCGGTTGTGTTGCAGGCACGTGCAGACGAGGGTATGTGGTTACCCTCGCTCGTAAAACAGAGAATTGGAGATATGCAGGCAAAGGGTTTTAAACTTAGTGCCGAAGATATCTATAGTATTAACAAGGCCTCTTTGAAAGATGCGGTGGTACTTTTCGGTCGTGGATGTACCGGCGAGTTGATTTCATCGCAGGGATTGTTGCTTACAAACCACCACTGCGGAGCAGGTCAGATTCAGGCACATAGTAGCGTGGAGCATGACTATTTGAAAGATGGTTTCTGGGCCATGTCTCAGGCTGAGGAGTTGGCAAATCCTGGATTGACCGTCAGTTTCCTTGAGCGTATGGACGATGTTACCGACCAGGTACTTAAAGGTTACAAATCTTCTATGAGCGAGGCTGAAAGAGCTGCGTTGGTTAAGAGTAATAGTGAGAAGATTATCAAGAAGGCTATTGCCGAGGGTAATGGATTGAGAGCTACCGTTGAGGCCCTTTTCTATGGTAATCAGTACTTCCTGTTCCTGTACCGCGAGTATAAGGATGTACGTTTGGTTGCAGCTCCACCTTCATCGATTGGAAGTTTCGGAGGCGATACGGATAACTGGATGTGGCCACGTCATACCGGCGATTTCTCTATCTTCAGAATTTATGCAGACAAGGATAACAATCCTGCAGCATATTCGCCCGACAATCTTCCATATAAGCCAAAACGTCACTTTAAGGTGTCGGTTAAGGGTGTAAACGAGGGCGATTTTACCTTTATTTATGGTTTCCCCGGAAAGACTCAGGAGTATATCCATTCCGATGCAATTAAGTATATTGCCGAGGTTTCCGATCCTCATAAGATTAATTTGAGAACCAAGCGTTTGGATGTACAGAATAAGTATATGGGAGAGAGTCAGAAGGTTAGAATCCAGTACTCTGCAAAGAATGCCAATGTTGCGAATGCATGGAAAAAGTGGCAGGGCGAGGCTAAGGGTATCAACAAAATGAAGACCGTTGCCACAAAGCAGGCTTTCGAGAAGGAGTTTGATGTTTGGGCAAAGGAAACCGAGTACGAGGGTGTTGTTGGTAAGTTGGCTGATTTGTATGCTGCAATCGAGCCATATAACTTTGCTGCAGATTACTATGCCGAGACTGTTCGTGCCATTGAGTTGGCAAACCTTGCAAGCAATGTTGCAAAGATTTACAACGCTAAAGAGTTTAATGCAGGGGCTTTAAAGAGTGCCCTCGCCTCATTCTATAAAGATTACTATCTGCCAATCGATAAGGAGAGTTTTGTGGCAGTAATGGAGGTTTATGAGAAGAATATGAGCGATGAGTTCAAGCCTGCATATTACAAGGAGCAAATGGCAAAGTATGGTAGTGCATCTGCATGGGCCGAGGATATGTTTGCAAATTCGGTATTTGCAGATCAGACTCTTGCCGAGGCATTGAGCGCCGAGGATAAGGAGTTGGTTTTGAATGATCCTGCATATATTTTCTTCAATGAATACTCTAAGTGGTACAACAGCGAAATTTTGCCTAAAGGTCAGGCTTTGAATCGTGATTTGCAGTTGTTGTATCGCGACTATATGCGAGGTCAGATGGAGTTTATGAAGGGTAAGAAGGATTTCTATCCCGATGCAAATTTGACTCTTCGTGTGGCATACGGTAATGTTAAGGGTTACTCTCCATCCGATGCTATATATTACTTCCCATACTCATCTTTAAAGGGTGTAATGGAGAAGGATAATCCTGAGATTTTCGACTACGATATTCCGCAGAAGTTGCGTGATATTTATGTTGCCAAGGATTACGGGCGTTGGGTAAATCAGAATGGTGAGGTACCTGTATGTTTCCTTGCCACAAACCACACAACAGGAGGTAATTCAGGTAGTCCGGTTATAAATGCCGACGGTAATTTGATTGGTATCAATTTCGACCGTGTTTGGGAGGGTACAATGAGCGATATTGCTTTTGACCCGGATTTCTGTAGAAACATTGCAACCGATATTCGTTACATTCTTTTTGTAATTGAGAAGATTGGTGGCGCAAGTTATTTGATTGATGAGATGGATTTGGTTGAATAGATACTTGATATTTATTCTAATAGGAGCGATTATGAGTTGTAGCGAGAAAAGTGAATATATGGACAAGGCCGTTTCCAATGAGAAGTTGGAGCAGCTTGATTGTTATGTCGATTTGCATCTGCATCTCGATGGCTCGTTATCGCTTGATATGGTCAAAACTCTTGCATCGGAGCTGGGCATGGATTTGCCTTACTCCGATGCAGAAATTTTATCAATGCTTCAGGTTGATGATGGTTGCAATGATTTAAACGAGTATCTTACAAAGTTCGATTTCCCGAACCGTTTTCTTCAAAGCGAGATGGGACTGAGCAAGGCGGTAGAACTGCTTGGATGTGAGCTTTTGGAGCAAGGGGTAATGTATGCCGAGATTCGTTTTGCTCCACAGAAACATTGCGAAGGAGGGTTGACTCAGCGCATGGCGGTACAGGCTGCGATTCGTGGAGCGGAGAGGAGTCCGATTCCGGTTACTTTGATTCTTTGTTGTATGCGTGGCAATGATAACCACGAGGCAAATGTTGAGACCATCAATATTGCTGCAGAGTTCTATGGGCAGGGAGTTGGAGCTGTTGATATTGCTGGGGCCGAGGCTCTTTTCCCAACCGCAAACTTTCAGGATATTTTTGCTTTAGCCACAGAAAAGGGAATGCCTTTTACAATTCATGCGGGTGAGGCTTGTGGCCCTGAAAGCGTGTATAAGGCATTGGAGTTTGGAGCAAAGCGCATTGGTCATGGAGTGCGCTCGACCGAGAATGCCAAGCTTATGGAGAGGTTGGCTAAAGAGGGCGTCGTGCTGGAGTGTTGCCCGACAAGTAATCTGAATACAGCTATCTACAAAACATTAGCCAACTATCCATACAGGAAATTCTTTGATGCCGGGGTTAAGTTTACTGTCAATACCGACAATATGAGTGTCTCAAATACCACCATAAAGCGTGAATTTATCAAACTTAATAATGTATTCGGGATAACACCTAAAGAGTTAAAGGAACTGCTGACCAATGCGGTTAATGCAGCCTTTGCTACCAAAGAGCTTAAAGAAACTCTTAAAGATCGGATATACAACTGTTGTATAATTTCTCAATCTCGGGAATAATAACAGGGTAGTTGTATGTTAGCTCTTGTATGTATTCATAATAATTTTTCTGCCGGCTCTTCTTTTGGACAAGTACATTCTTTAGATAGTGTTTTGCATTTTGTATTGCAACCAAAATGGCCCATAGTGATGGCTCTTGTTTACCTGTTATGACCATATCTGTGTTGAAAATTTTATTATTTTCTTCTTGAATTTTCTTTAATGGATTCTTTAAAGGGTAATAAACTCTGATTTTTGATTTGAAAATTTCAGGAAATAAAATTTTAGAGTATTGATATCTATTAATAAGAAAGTAAAAGTTTGGTGTTGCCAAACATGCATTGTCATTATGCGGAGCTTGTTTTATAAACTCATACTCTTCAATATATGGATCTTTTTGAAACTCATTTGCCAGAAATTCTCGTTCTGTTTTTGATAACAATGAATCTGCCATGTGCATCTCGACATGATAGTAGTAATCAAAAATCGCCTCGCTATATTCTAATTCTGTGATCAATTTTGCATAATACTGTTCTAATTGAGTAAATTGCTCCCTCCAGGCAACATAATCTATTAATTTGAGTTGTAACTCTTTCTCACTTTGTAATGCAGAACCAAACTGATTAAAACTCATATATTTGCACATATTGTATCTCTCCATATATGGTTTTGGCATACATATATCGAATATATTGTGATTTACCAGTCGTTGACACTCCCATACCTCTTTATCTTTCGATGACATAGTCATATTAAGGTCTTTGTCGAAATAGAGCTCAGTTGTGCATCCCGGAACTGTATAGACTTCATAAAAAAGTGTATTGTTGTTGTCTTGTATGCGTAATTGTTCAAATTTAGGATGGTTAGCCTTAAATGATGTTTCAAATGTACCATCTGGATGAATGTCAATTGTAACGGTTGAATCGCTATTTGTTATGACATTTCTTCGAGTCATTAGAATAGGTTTAAATCCGTCTTCTTTTGAATAATCCTCAATTCTCCCCTTTAAAACAACTGTACCTATGTTGTAAAATTGACGTTCAAACTCTTCTATGTCCGGTTTAGGCAAGTAATTCGGCACACGAATAGGGTTGTCACTACAATGTACCCCTAATATACGAAAATCTCCTGTTTTGTAGCCCTCAATATAGTCAAAAAATTGGGTATTGACAGGCATTGGTTCAAAATATAACTTGAAGTCGGCATAACCGCACTCGGGAGTGATAAAAAGTTCTCCCGGGGTAACGCCTTCACCTCTAATTAATTTATACTCTTTTCCGTCTTGATCAATTAAGACTGTGTTTGGGTCTATTTTTACCCACCATGTTGGGATATGCTTTTCGTGAATATCCAAGATTGTTACACTATCTGTAAAATTTACGTTTGTAATTGTTATGCAATCTGTTGAAGAGTAGAGCCATTGTGGATTTTTGTATCCATGCTCCTCTGCCTGGGTACTTGAAATAGAAAGTATCAGGAATTCTACAATTAGAAGCTGCTTTAAAATTATTTTTTTCATATTCTCATAATTTATATTACAAATTTACTATACAACGTTTAGTCATGCAAAAATGTAACATTTGAATTTAATATTTTAACTTTGTGATGCGGAATAATCAAAACAATAAAACAGTAAGACTGTAAAACAATAATGAATATGAGAAGATTCTTAGTAACGGTAACAATGCTTTGCTCATGCTTTATCCTTATGGGACAGGTGGAGCGAAAGGCATTGTTTAATTACGATTGGAGATTTAAGTTAGATGGTGCTACCGAGTGGCGTACATTGGATCTGCCTCACGATTGGAGTGTGGAGGGACAGGTTGATAAAGATGCTCCTATGGGTACTGCCGGAGGATATTTCCCCGCAGGAGTGGGTATTTATGAGAAGAGTTTTACCCTTGGCCCGGAGTATCAAGGTAAAAAGGTTGCTCTTTATTTCGAGGGTTCATATATGAATAATACAGTGTATATCAATGGAGAGCGGGTGCATTATCATCCATACGGATACACACCATTTTATTGCGATATTACCGACTATATCAAGATAGGCGAAGAGAATACAGTTAAGGTTGTTGTCAACAATTCGGATCAGGTTAACAGCCGTTGGTATTCGGGTTCGGGAATATACAGAAATGTATGGTTGATTACCACCGGTAAGCTTTATATTGCAAACCGGGGTGTTGGTATTCAAACCTCGCACATAACAAACCAGAGCGCGGATGTGAATATCTCTACTAAGGTGATTAACGATAATGGTAATAATGGAGTTGCTGCCATCCTAAGAACTACAATCTATAAAGATGGTGAGCAGATTGCCCGGACCGAGTCGAATATCTCTTTACAGGATCAATATACATTCAATCAAACCATTAAGGTTGAGAATCCTGAGTTATGGGATGTTGATAACCCACAGTTGTACAGTGCAAAGGTTCAGGTTTTGGGATTTGATGGCAAAGTGGTTGATTGTGTGACCGAGAAGTTTGGTATTCGTGATATTCAGTACAGTTCAAAGACCGGATTGTTGCTTAACGGTAAGCCAATTAAGTTGAGTGGAGGTTGTATTCACCACGATAACGGATGTATTGGTGTAGCGGCCTATAAAAGAGCCGAGATTCGCAAGGCAGAGTTAATGAAAGAGGCAGGATTTAATGCAGTAAGAACCTCGCACAATCCACAGTCAGAGTCCTTTATGGATGCTTGTGATAGTATAGGACTGTTGGTTATAGACGAGGCTTTCGATGGTTGGCGATGGAAGAAAACAGCTCACGACTATGGAAAGATTTTCGATCAGTGGTACGAGTCCGATGTTCACTCTTTGGTTCTTCGCGACAGAAACCACCCATCGGTTTTCTGCTGGAGTACCGGAAATGAGATTTATGAGCGAGAGAATCTTGAGGTTCTGATAACTGCAAATAAATTGAAGAAGGCGGTTCACGATATCGATACAACCCGTCCTATTATCTTTGCAATTGCCGATTGGGCCAACGATGAGAGTTGGTATAAGTTCGATCCTCTGTTTGCGATTCACGATTTTGCAGGATACAACTATCAGCTTTATAAGGCAGTGAATGACGGTAAGCGAGTGCCTGAGAGAATGATAATCCATACAGAGTCATATCCGAGAGATGCTTTCGAGAATTGGGACTTGGTGGCTCACAATAGCAATGTTCTTGGTGATTTTGTTTGGACTGCAATTGACTATTTCGGAGAGTCGGGTATTGGTCGCTACTATTACGAGGGCGAGACTCCGGGCGAGCATTGGACAAACAGTTTCTATCCATGGCATGGCGCATATTGCGGTGATATTGATATTCTTGGTTGGAGAAAGCCCATTTCTCACTACCGTGAAATGCTATACAGCAGTGAGCAAAATATCTATTTGGCAGTAAAGGAGCCCGATGGCTATTTCGGTAAGATTCACGAGACTATGTGGTCGGTATGGCCAACCTGGGAGAGCTGGAACTGGCCAGGACACGAGGGTAAGGCGATTGAGGTTGAGATTTACTCAAAGTATCCGTCGGTTCGTTTGTATTTGAACGGCAAGTTGATTGGCGAGAAGAGTACAGGTTATGCCGAGGAGTTCAAGGCTGTATTTACAATTCCATACGAGAAGGGTACATTGAAGGCTGTAGCAGTTGTCGATGGTAAAGAGGTAGAGTCAACCACATTGAAGAGTGCCGGTAAGGCTGCGAAGATTGTAATGAAACCATCGCATAACTCTATGAGTGCCGATGGTCAGGATTTGATTTTCGTTAATGTGGAGATTCAGGATGCAAATGGTGTAATTGAACCAAATGCGGAAAATCGTATTAATTTTGCTATTCAGGGCGAGGGTACAATTCTTGCAACCTCGTCCGCAAATTTGCAGGATTGCGAGCCATATATCAATACCGACAGAAAGGCGTGGAAGGGACAGGCTTTCGCTGTGATTAAGAGCGCTAAGAAAGCCGGAAAGATTGTATTGAAGGCCACCTCGCCGGGATTGAAGAGTGCTGCGATTACAGTAAAGAGCGAATAGTTAGGAGTGACCAGTTAGCAGTTAGGAGTGAGGAGTTGACGAAGTCCGCGAGTAAGGCCCCCTTATTAGCGAAAACGTAACGATGAGCGGTTGAATGAAGGAGGTTATAGAATTAATTTTTGATTATGAATAATTTAGAGTTATTGGCACCGGCAAAGAGTTTGGAAGTGGGGTTGGCTGCCATTAGAAATGGAGCCGACGCCATTTACATAGGTGCGCCACAATTTGGTGCGCGTCGCGCTGCCGGTAACTCACTTCAGGATATTGAGGCTCTTGTAAACAAGGCTCACAAATTTTATTGCAGGGTGTTCGTAACAATGAACACCTTGCTTTATGATAACGAACTTGAGCAGGCCGAGAAACTTATATGGAAACTGTACGAGATTGGGGTTGATGCCCTGATTGTGCAGGATATGGCCATTTTGAAAATGAAGTTGCCTCCGATAGCCCTTCATGCGAGTACTCAGACCCACAACTACGATATTGAAAGAATCAAGTTCTTAGATAGGGTTGGCTTTTCAAGAATTGTGCTGGCCCGAGAGTTGAGTATCGAGGAGATTCGTGCAATTCGCAAAGAGATTAAGGCCGAGATTGAGGTGTTTGTACATGGAGCATTGTGCGTGAGTTTCAGCGGTCAATGCTATATGTCCGAGCATATCTTTGGTCGTTCGGCAAACCGTGGCGAGTGCGCCCAGTTGTGCCGTCAGAGGTGGAATCTGATTGATGCGAATAGCAAAACTCTTTTTAAGGAGAAGCATCTGCTGTCGCTTCGGGACATGAAGAGGGTAGAGCATTTGATGGAGCTGGCCGATGCAGGAGTGACCTCGTTCAAAATAGAGGGCAGACTGAAAGATATTGACTATGTCTCGAACGTTACCGCTTTCTATTCCGACGCTCTGAACCGTTTGGGCAAGGGGTATTGCCGTTCAGGTAGTGGAGTGGTGAAACGAGGTTTCGAGCCCGATTTGGATAAGACCTTTAATCGTGGCTATACCGACTATTTTGCTGTTGGGCGAGGCCGCGAGATGACCAATATCGATACCCCGAAGTCGATGGGTAAGTTTATTGGAACGGTGGAGCGTTGCAAGCGGAACGAGCTGTTGGTAAAGTTAGGCAATGATGCCGTGAATAATGGCGATGGCTTGTGCTATATTGAGAATGGCGAGTTGGTTGGTATTCGTGTGAACAGGGCTGAGGGGAATCGACTGATTATCGCTGTTGGAGTTTCCGGAGGCGGTGGCGGAGTGGCCTCGCTCAATATTAAGCCGGGAACAATACTTTTCCGCAACTATGACCATAACTTTACGCAACAGCTTGAAAAGGGCGGTTCGGTGCGTAAAATAGGGGCCAGGATGAAGGTCTCGGAGGTTGATGGTCGGTTGAAGATTTGTGCAGTTGACGAGAGTGGCGCGAGTATTGAGTATGTTTCGGAAAAGGTGTTCGATGTGGCACAAAATCCGGCTCAGCGCGAGCGTCTTGTGGCGCAATTGTCGAAGTTTGGCGATACCGATTTTTACTGCATGGGGGTGGAGTATATTTCCGATGTGGTGCTGTTCGTGCCTGCTGCCGAGGCGAATTTGTGTCGCAGAGAGGCGTTGGATATGCTTATGGTGGAGCGGCTTAGGAGTCGCCTGAAAATGGAGCAGAGGGCTTTAAATTTGACTTCGGGGTATATTGCGGAACGTGCCGATTGGCAGTGTAATGTGGTGAATGAGTTGAGCAGGACCTTCTATCAAGAGAATGGTTGTGTTGATGTCGAGCCTGGTTTCGAGGTATCGAAACAGCGCAAGGGAAGGGCTGTTATGACCACAAAGTTCTGTCTGCTATATGAACATGGACAGTGTCTGAAAGGGAAGTGTGGGGCTAAGGGTTCCGCTTCTGCGTGGAGGCTTCCGTTGCGTCTTGATACCGGTAAGGAGCAGTTTTTGTTGAAGTTTGATTGTGCCAATTGTCGAATGATTATTGAGAGTGAGAGAGAGTAACATATTTTTTATTTAGACAGACGCTCACGGCTCAAGAACTTAAAATATTGGAAGATATGAAGAGAGTGTTTTGGTTAGTAGTGGTTTTGGTGTTTGTGGCTTTGGGAGTGGAGGCACAGGATATACAGAAGTGGGCCATTATGGTCGAGAAGGCGGAGCTGCATAGCGAACCAAATGTATCCTCGCCCATAGTAGGATATGTAAAGAGGAGTGAGGGGACCGTTATTGGCGATTTGAACAAGGATGGCAGTTGGTTGCATGTCAGGAAGTCAGGCTCTGGAGCATCGGGGTGGGTAATGAGCTGTGTGAGTGAAGATCCTAAAAATGCCGATAATCCATATAATTTTGATTACGAGACATGCTATAAGATAAATAAGGAGTTTGCTGAGGGAAAAATCTCACAGGAGAGGTTTGCTGCTATGTTGAGTAATTTGCAGAATTACAGAGATGTAAATGACGGTATGAGTGACTTTGAAGAGGAGACTCCCAATGCGTTACAGGGGAGCTGGATAATGTCACCGGCACCGGCCGGTATTATGCATATGATTATTGCAATTCTGATTGTAGGAGGAGTAATAGGGGTGTTATTGCAGAAATTCCTGGCTATTCGTTTGCCAATTTTAAGTAAACTTCATGTAATTCTTCTTATGTTGGGAATTTTTGAGGTGCTCTTTATGATACATCCGTACGGAGTGAGCGGTGTTGATCAAATTAATGCTTTGATTTTGTTGGTAGTGCAATCTCTGCTGATTAGAAGAGTTGTAACACGTTCCTATCGATATGAAGCAGCTCGCCGTTATGCCATGATTAGTTTGTATTGTATGGTGGCGGCAATCATTATCTTTATCTGTAGAGTTGGAGTTGTGGAGTTCATTGGCATGGCAATCGATACCGTTGTTGGAACAATTCTGACACTTGCTGTGGTGGTTGCTATTGGTGTTTTGGTATATGGCTTTTTTACAGCACCGTCATCGTCGGATAGTGGCAATTCGCCAAATGAGTTACCTGAGGTGTGCAAATTTTGCAAACACTTCGACCGTTCAAGCAACAAGTGCTATATGGACATTAACAACCCCAAAAGAAAAAATCCCAACCACGATACCTGCTCCCGATTTGATCTTTGGCTCATATCACCGTAGAGGGTACAGAGCTTCTCCATACGGTCTGCAAAG
>CAZMOG010000035.1:0-19046 GCA_964567845.1 uncultured Odoribacter sp.
TTCAGAATATCTAAACTCTTTGCATACCCACACTAAAAAACTACTGAGCCCTTATATCTGAAGATCACAAAATCAAAGAGGTGTCGGTTTTTCCTAATGAGGCATACGCGTATAAATTGGTTAAATCATTTGCAAAAAGATTTGGTAAGGAGTATGCTCCCAATTATGTATCAAAGCTGCGATTCATTAATACGACAAGGATGAATGGGGAATACTGTGGTTTTGAAGGAGTTAAAGGGTTATATGCTTCATTGGATTTTAACCAGAAAAGTTATCGCTTTGATTTTAATGATCCTAATGTTTATCCTTTTCATAACACTCTACCACTCATCTCATTAAAGAGTTATGCAATGTACAATAACAAAGTATTAACTAATCATATTCAGGACGGGAATAGTAATTATAGTAGTACCACACTTAGTGACATTTGCAATGATAGCGCATATCTTGAGGGAGGGGATAAAATATATCCGGCAGCTAAAAGAGCATTAGAGATTTATTCACCCTTAAACGCTAAAATGGTTAGCCATTATAACTATAATATAAACTCAATCTTAGATAATGGAGATTTGATTGTTATTGAATTCAATACACGCGATGGAATTTTTCCCAAAAAGAGCAGAATTAAAGCATCGGGAGTTATGTATTGCAGGTTATCCACAAATACAATAGAGAAAATTGTTGTAGAGGACCATATCGACCAATATTCTATATTTGCACGCAGGAATTTTAATGATAAAACTGCATCTGCAACAAAACACAAAATTGAATTAAACTATGTAAGAGAGGGGAATCATATCTACCTAAAGAAGGTAGTTGCAAATGTTAAATGGCAACAGCCTGAAGGTGTTGATATGGACAACAAGGTATATTATATAACGGGCAGAAATCGTCCATACCCTTTTAAAAATCAGTTAGAGAAATTTGAGCTTGCCGAGTTCTATGATTTTATTGATTTAAATGAGGAGGCATATATATTTGCTCAGGAAAATATGCAATTTTTCCATCCTTTTTTGATTACAGATGATAATATAGATTTCATTAAGGAGTTTAAGAATGGCTATATTGACATAAGCAAGGTGTATTCCGATTTGATTATAAATGGTAAGGATATACTACAGCAGACAAAGGATTATGGTTATTTTGCAAAATTCTACCTACAACATGAAAGTGAATATGAGAGATATAAAGAGTACATGCTATATAAACTAAGTAAAATCCGAGAAAAGATATATCCATATTTCTATAAGGAGTGAAATGCGACTCTTGTAGATTCAGGCAAATTATCGTACTTTTGCGGTATGGTAAATATGGAAAAATACTTGCAACACCCAATATTTAAGGTGGTTTCGGAATTGGCTCAGGAAATGAACACACAAGCCTTTGTTATAGGAGGTTACGTGCGTGACTTGATATTGGTCAGACCATCCGATGATATTGATATTGTGGTTCTTGACAATGGCATTGAGTTAGCTCAAAAGGCCGCGGAGAAGATGGGTTGCAAGGGTATCTCCATTTTCAAACACTTCGGAACAGCAATGTTTAAGAGTCGTGGTGTTGAGTTGGAGTTTGTTGGAGCAAGGAAAGAGTCATATAGCAAAGATTCAAGAAATCCTGTTGTTGAACCCGGCACTCTTGACGATGACCAGAAACGTCGCGACTTTACCATAAACGCATTGGCTATTTCACTAAACAAAGATTCATACGGAGAACTTGTTGACCCATTTGGAGGATTGGAGCATCTTGATGAAAGGCTTATCAAAACTCCGCTGGACCCTGACATTACATTCAGCGATGACCCATTGCGTATGTTCCGTGCAGTCAGATTTGCATCGCAACTGAACTTCCATATTGATTCCGAGACATTTGCGGCCATTAAGCGCAATGCCGAGAGAATCAAGATTCTTTCAATGGAGCGAATGACCACCGAGTTCAACAAGATTATGGCCTCGCCCGAACCATCAAAAGGTATATACCTTATGGATGAAGCGGGACTATTAGAGATTTACTTCCCTGAACTTTCTGCACTTAAAGGACGCGACAACGTTAATGGAGTACTGCACAAAGATGTGTTCGACCACACCATGGCGGTTCTTGACAGGGTGGCACTTCACACCGAGGATATATGGGTACGTTGGGCAACACTTCTGCACGATATTGGCAAGCCTGCCACAAAACGCTATGTTGAGGGACAGGGATGGACCTTTTATGGCCACAATGTTATTGGCGCAAGAATGGTTCCAAAGATTTTCAATAGGCTTAAACTGCCACAAAACGAGAAGATGAAGCAGGTTATCAAATTGGTTGACCTGCATATGCGTCCTATTGTTCTTTCCGAGGACGAGGTTACCGATTCAGCAGTACGCAGACTTCTGTTCGAGGCAGGAGATGATATTGAGAATGTAATGATTCTTGCCGAGGCCGATATTACATCGAAACAGGAGGCAAGAGTTAAACGCTATTTAGAGAATTACAAGATTGTCCGTCAAAAACTGAAAGAGGTTGAGGAGAAGGATTCCATCCGTAATTTCCAACCTCCTATCGATGGAGCAAAGATCATGGAGGTCTTCAACCTTGAACCATGTAACACCGTAGGAGTCATTAAAGCTCGCATAAAAGATGCCATTTTGGATGGCGAGATTGGCAACAATTACGAAGAGGCATACAACTTCATGGTCAAAGTTGCAACCGAAATGGATTTATACCCTAAGAATCAAGCTAACTAAATCTTATTGGGATCAGGGGTTGGCACAACTACCTTTAACGATTTGGGCAGGACTTTAATGTTTAGTGGCGACTTCATAAACATGGGCTCGCCATCAATCTGCACAATATTTATTTTACCCTCGATTGTTACCTCCTTACAATGGAACATTCTGAATGCTTGTGTCTTTTCATTATTCTCCATAAATAGGTGGCGGGTATAATCTATACCAATCAATAACACATTACGCACATGGTCCACTACACACAACTCCATCACTCCATCCTTAACAGATGCACGTGGAGCAATAACAAAATTACTTCCATACTGCTCGGTATTGGCAAAACTAAATAGGAATGCTTTCAGTGGCATTGACTTTCCATCAATAGTAACCTTGTATTGGTGTGAGCGATATTTAAAAAATTGGGTTATTGCTGCCCAAATATAAGAAAAGACTCCCCTAACCTTTGTCCTTGACGCAACATGCGCTACCAGGGCATCAAAACCAATACCGCTAACATTAAAAGAGTATCTGCCATTTATCTCCATAACATCGACAAAGTCCTCGTTACCGGAAAGTAGTTGACGTAACGAACTTCTTAAACGCATTGAATATCCCAAATGGCGTGCAAAGCCATTTCCACGTCCCATTGGAATTACCCCCAATGCAATATGGGGGACATATACCAGGGTCGACGCAACATCATTAACTGTTCCATCGCCACCTACGGCTACAATCATGCTATATTTACCGCTATCCACACCTTTCTGAGCCAACTCTTTGGCATGGTGGCGATATTGGGTCATAACAATATCGTACTCTACCGTGCTATATTGAGGTATTTTCTGAAGTACCGATGCAAACTCACCTCCATTATGCCATCCTGAATGAGGATTTACAATAAAAAGCACCCTTTTCTTCAACTCCATATCACTAAATACGATTTTTGGTATCTATACAAATTGTAACCGGCCCGTCATTCACAAGTGATATTTTCATATCTGCACCAAACTCTCCGGTAGGAACAGACTTACCCAACTTATCAGATAGAGTTTTAACAAACTGCTCATACAGGGGTATTGATATTTCCGGGGGTGCAGCATTTATATACGAGGGTCTGTTCCCCTTCTTGGTCATAGCCATTAGGGTAAATTGACTTACAGCAAGTATATCTCCACCTACCTCTTTTACAGATAAATTCATTACACCGTTCTCATCGGCAAACACTCTGAGATTGACAATCTTATTACACAACCACTCTATATCGTCGGCACCATCTTGCTCACAAATTCCAACAAGAACAAGTAAACCTTTTCCAATAGATGAAAAGACTTTACCCCCGATTGTAACACTCGACTCTAATACCCTCTGAATAACACCCCTCATTATTTCAGTAATTTAAATTGGCTTGGAGAGTAGCCTGTATGTTGTTTGAAATATTTTCCAAAGAAAGATTGAGTATCGAAATTAAGGCTATATGCTATCTCCTGAATATTCATACTCGAAAATTTCAAAAGATTTTTGGCCTCGATTATAACATACGAATCAATCCACTCTGCCGCAGTTCTGCCACTAATATCCTTTATTAACGCAGAAAGATACTTCGGAGTTATATGTAGCAGATCCGCATAGAATTTCACACTCCTCTCCTGTCTGTAATACTGCAACAACTGCTTTGTAAACTCTGCAAATATCAACTCCTTACGGCTCTTAGCCTTATCGGGGCTCAACTCCTCCTGTATCTGTTCACGTATCAAATTACCCCCTGCATATAGCAACGATGTTGCCAATGTATCCAAAATTTTTGCCTTGAACGAGGACTCTCCTGTTCCAACAGCCCACGAAAGCAATGAAAAGTAGTGGTCAAAAATTCCCTCGTCAACAGAATCCAATTTAACAATCGGAAACTTTTTTGTCTTTATAAATAAAGGGATTACCTGATGCATGTCCAAACGGATATTTCTGATGAACGAGTCCGATGTCAGAATAAACGAGGCTGAAAAATCGGGACTCTGACGAACAATGTGGATAATATCGTCGGGAAAAGTTACTATAACCATGCGCTCACTCACACGATATTCATACTGATTAACAGATATAGTCATCACACCTTTTCGGCATATTAAAAAGGCAAATCCTTTTAATCTGAAAGGGGGACGCATAAATATCTCTATCTGTCCTGAATCATTACACAACACCACATGGTTCTCATAACCAGGAACATTAGGGTAACGCTCTCTGATTGTAGCCACATCGAATACCGGAATACCTGAATGTCTATCCATAACATTACACTTTGGAGACAAAGATACTAATAATTTTTTTTAACTTTGTCAAAAGATCATGTTTACATAAGAAAGAGAACTATGTTTAAGAAATTATTTGTAGCAATTATTGCAATAGCAATGTTGACTGTTGCATCATGCAGTAGCCAAACAACCACGGCAGAACCATATAGCGTTGAGTATTCTGTCAGTTTTCCTGATGCTAAAGAGCACTACATTAATGTCGATTTAAAAATTGGAAACATTCAAGACACTATTATTGACCTAAGAATGCCTGTATGGGCAACAGGTTATTACATAATTCTTGATTCGCCCAAACATTTGACCGACTTTAAAGTTACCGACAAAAACGGTACTCCCTTACAGTGGACCAAACCTTTAAAAAACAGTTGGGTTGTTAAAAACGGCTCTGCCGATGAGATTCATGTAACATATAGAATTTTTGCCAACAAAAAATCTGTTGGCGAGGCAAATGTCGACACCGAGCGTGCATTCCTTGCCACAAACGAAGTGTTCCTGTTCATCAACGACAAAATCAACACTCCATCAACCATAACCATCAACCCATGGCATGGTTGGAGCAAAATCAGTACCGGATTGGAAAAGGTAGCTAACCGTCAGAACACCTACTATGCAAAAGATTTCGATGTTCTGTTCGACTCTCCAATATACATTGGCAATCAAATGGTCATAAATTTCCGTCACGAGGAGAAAGATTTCGAGATTTGTGTTGCACGCCCGAATGGTCTTGACACTGCCCGTTTTGTTGCCGACTTCAAAAAGATAGTTACTGCTGCCAAAAATGTTATCGGCGATATACCATACAACAACTACACCCTCATCATGATGGAACCGGGAGGCGGTGGTTTGGAGCATACCAACTCTCAAGCAATATTTACCGATTCCGATTTATCGTTTCCTGAACCGGGCGCATACAACAACTTTATGAACTTTGTGGCACATGAATATTTCCACCTTTACAACGTAAAAACCATTCGTCCGATAGAGCTGGGTCCCTTTAATTACAATGGAGAGTGCTATACTGAATCACTTTGGATTTCAGAGGGTTTGACCTGTTTCTATGAAAATGTCCTTATGAAAGCAGCTGGTCTGTCCGATGCCCGTACAATTCTCAACTATGTTACCGACAACCTTAAAGCATACGAGCCTTATCAGGGCAAAAACCGCATGTCCTTGGCGCAATCAAGTACCGACATTTGGTTGAACTTCTTCAATAACGATGCCAATGGCAATGATGTAAGAATATCATACTACACCAAAGGTCCCGTTATCGGACTTCTGCTTGATATTGCCATTCGTCACGCCTCGAACAATACCCATTCGTGCGACGATGTGATGCGTGCTCTGTACAACCGATACTATAAAGATGCCGGACGAGGTTTCACTCCCGAAGAGTTTTGGGCAATATGCACCGAATACAGTGGATCCGATCTGAAAGAGATTAAAGATTATGTCTATACAACCTGTACGGTTGACTACGAAAAATATTTCAACTACGCAGGTCTGACAATGGATAGCAAAACATATAGAATTGATAAGTTAGATAACCCGACACCGGCCCAATTGGCTATACGCAAAGCCATTATAGGTGAGTAAGAATTGATTATGGAGTGGATTAAGATAGTCGGAGCTACCGAAAATAACCTGAAAAATATCTCACTTAAACTTCCCAAAGGGCAAATTGTGGTCTTTACCGGAGTTTCAGGTTCGGGAAAGTCATCGCTCTGTATTGACACACTGGCTGCCGAGAGCCGTCGCGAACTTAACAGCACATTTCCAAGTTTCGTTCAACAATTCCTGCCACACTACGGCCGTCCCAACGTTGAGCGAATTGAGAATCTGCCTGTTACCATTGTAATCGACCAGAAAAAACCTGCTGCCAATAATCGCTCGACTGTTGGCACATATACCGATATTGCTCCACTGATTCGCCTGCTCTATTCGCGAATAGGCGAACCGTTTATTGGCTATTCGGACAGTTTTTCATATAACCATCCATCCGGCAAATGCCCGAAATGCGATGGAATAGGCACAGTTACAGATCTGGACATACACAAGTTGGTTGATTTCAACAAGTGCCTTAACGACGACGATGTCATCCATTTTCCCACCTTTACAACGGGAGCATGGCGTTGGAAACGCTACGCATATAGCGGACTGTTCGACCTTAACAAAAAGATAAAGGATTATAGCGAAGAGGAGTTACAACTTTTTCTATACTCGCCACAAATAAAATTGAAAAATCCTCCTTCAAACTGGCCCAAATCGGCAAAGTTCGAGGGAATGTACCCACGAATGTACCGAAGCATCATTACCACCAAAGAGGGTAAGCGTCAGAAAAAGGTACTCGATACAATGATTTCAAGTTTCACCTGCCCCGAATGCAAAGGGACAAGGGTAAACGACAGAGTTCGTAGCTGTAAAATAAACGGTAAAAACATGGCGGAGGCAATGGATATGCCCATTCCCCAGTTGATTGATTATATCACTGCTATTGATAATCCTCTTGCCAAAGACATTCGCAAAGAGGTATTAAAGAGACTCAATGCACTTAAAGAGATTGGTCTGGGATATTTGTCACTTAGCAGGAGTACCGACACTCTGTCCGGAGGTGAAGCTCAGCGCATTAAGATTGCAAAATATATCAATTCGGCACTTACCGACATGATGTATGTTCTTGACGAACCAAGTGTAGGACTGCATGCCAAAGATATTTCCCGATTAAAAAAATCCCTACTCAAATTACGCGACCATGGCAACACCATTATGATTGTCGAACACCACCGCGAAATAATCGAAATGGCCGACTATGTTGTGGATATGGGACCATTGGCCGGCGACGCAGGAGGGGAAGTTATGTACGAAGGAGCATTTCAGGGGCTGAAAGAGAGCAATACCATAACCGGCGAAATGCTCCGCACCACATATAAATTTAAAGAGAGTTTCCGAAAGCCCAAAGGTTTTATCAAACTGCAGAATGCAACACTGCACAACCTTAGCGGCTTCGATGTGGATTTACCATTAGGCGTGATTACTGTAATTGCAGGAGTATCCGGCTCTGGAAAGAGTTCACTAATGGAACACTTCATAAAAAATTGCGACCAACCTGTAATATCCATCCGACAAAGAGATATTGGCATAAACATCCGCTCAACTCCTGCCACCTATCTTGAAATTGCCGACCCTATCCGCAAACTGTTTGCACAGGCTAACAAAAGCAATATGGCACTCTTCTCGTTTAACTCTAAGGGAGGCTGCCCTGCATGCGGAGGTAAAGGGGTAATTGTATCGGAAATGGCATTTATGGAGTCGATTGAAACTGTGTGCGATGTTTGCCATGGCGACCGTTACAACCACAATGTTCTTTCATATCTGTACAAGGGCAAAAACATTGCACAAGTAATGAAGATGACGGTTGACGAGGCTTGCGCATTCTTCTCCGATGCCCCATTTCTACCAAAACTACAGGCCATGGCCGAGGTAGGATTGGGCTATCTGCATCTGAATCAATCAATGAGCACACTATCGGGCGGAGAGTTGCAAAGAGTAAAATTATCCAGTCAACTTAACGAAAAAGGTGCTATATTTGTGATTGACGAACCGACTAACGGGTTACACATAAACGATGTAAACAGATTGCTAATTCTCTTTAATAAAATGGTAGATAACGGCAACACGCTGTTCCTTATAGAACATAGCGAAGAGATAATAAAAAGTGCCGATTATATTGTTGAGTTAGGACCCGGAGCAGGAATCGATGGAGGAAGATTACTATTTGCAGGAACACCTACAGATATGTTGAATTCAGAGAATTCTATAACAAAGAATTATATAAATTAAAATAGATATGAAGATTGGAACTACACTATCGCCCATTGGGAAGAAGGCACTTCTATGTGGATCAGGAGAGTTGGGAAAAGAGGTAACCATTGAGTTGCAACGCTATGGCGTTGAAGTTGTTGCATTGGACAAATATCCAAATGCTCCGGCAATGCAGGTTGCACACAAAAGCTACGTTGTATCAATGCTCGACGGGGCTCGTTTAAGAGAGATTATTACTGCCGAGAAACCCGATTTCATCATTCCTGAAATTGAGGCTATCGCAACAGATACATTGGTTGAGCTTGAACAAGAGGGCTACAATGTAATACCAACCGCCCGCGCAACAAAACTCACAATGAACCGCGAGGGCATTCGTCGTTTGGCTGCAGAGGAGCTTGGTCTGCAAACATCAAGATACAAATTTGCCGAGACCAAAGAGGAGTTTATGGCTGCCGTTCAAGAGATTGGAATTCCATGCGTTGTCAAGCCGATTATGAGCTCATCGGGTCATGGACAGAGCACTGTTAAATGCGAGGCAGATATTGAGAACGCATGGCAAATCTCGCAAGAGGGAGGACGAGCAGGAGCCGGAAGAGTTATTGTCGAGGGTTTTGTTGATTTCGACTATGAAATTACCCTTTTGACTGTACGTCATATTGGAGGAACCTCGTTCCTGAATCCAATCGGACACTACCAGAAAGATGGCGACTACCGCGAGTCTTGGCAACCACAAGCCATGTCGCCTGTTGCAATCGAGAAGGCTCAGCACATTGCAAAAGAGATTACCGGTGCACTTGGTGGCCGCGGAATTTTCGGAGTTGAGATGTTCATCAAGGGCGAAGAGGTTATCTTTAGCGAGGTTTCACCACGCCCACACGACACCGGAATGGTAACAATGATCTCACAGGATTTGTCACAGTTTGCAATTCATGCCCGTGCAATTCTTGGCTTGCCAATTCCAAATATTGCATTCCATGGTCCATCGGCATCAAGAGCAGTTGTAGTTGAGGGCGATACAAACCGTGTGGAGTTTGGCAACCTTGAGAATGTCTTGGCAGAGCCAGATACCCAGATGCGTATCTTTGGAAAACCAGAGGTGGTAGGACACCGCCGTTTGGCAGTTCTGCTTGCACGCGACAATAGCGTTGAAGATGCGCGCGCTAAGACCGGCCGCATGATCGAAGCCTTGACAATCGACATTCTTCCACGTGAATGCAAGTAATACTCAAATAATAACACTAAAAAAGCGACCATCCAGGGTCGCTTTTTTATGATACTGCAATCTTAATACTTTTTTTCGAGCTTTTTATACTCCTTAGCTGTAATCGGTATTACTGTTCCGTGGCGAGGATGGAAATCCATACTGACCTCGTTATCAATAACCTTGAAATTCATTAAATCGGTCGATTCGGTAAACTGATACCTTCCTCGCATATATACATCGTACATAAGGATATATTTATCACTACCGATTAACTTGAATGTACCCGCACCTTCAACGGCATCGGAAGTCTGCTGCTTATAATCGTGATACTCGGTCCACTCCCCGCTTGTCAGATTCTTTGTAGTGGCAAGCTTAATTCCATTTCCATATCCCTCGGTCTTATAGAACATATAAAACACCCCATCCTTATAGACAATATCACCATCTATACAGCTCTTACCATTCTGAGGCAAAAACAGAGGCTTTGGCTCACCCTCCAAATCAGTAAAATCCTTATTGGCATAAGCATAATAGATAATGTCCGCTCCATTACCATGCTTCATTGACCAATAAACCATATACTTACCAACTGTTGGATCATAAACTGTTTGAGGAGCCCACACTCTTTTCAGACGCTCTTGACCGGAATATTTCTTCTGCATATTGATAACCGAATGGTCCCAATTTACCAAATCTTTCGATTTAAGCATCACCATAGCACGGTTTGAATCCCACCCATTATCGGAAACCATATCGGTTACAACCATATAAAACCATTTACCATCCTGACTTCTTAGAATATGTGGGTCGCGCACTCCGCCCGTCGAACTGATAACTCTTGAATCCAACACCGGCTTGCCATCGTTCAACTTGTAATAGTTGTAACCATCTAAACTTAAGGCATAGCAAACCGCCTCCTGACTAATATGATTCCCTGTAAAATAGACAAACAGATAACCTGCCATATCCTTATCTCCATTGGGCGAGGCCTGAATCTTACCCATATACAAAATCATCAGGGTAATTAAAAGTGCATATCTTCTCATAAATCAATAATTTAATTTTGAGCGAAGATAATAAATTTTCCACAAAAAAATGAGCGGAGGCTCAGATTCACATCTAAACACTCCGCCCCAAATTCAGCCTACCTAACTTTAACTCAAATAGATTTTTGCTGTCAAGGGATGATAATCAAGCTCGGCATACGCATAAGCCTGCATTGCAACGAATTCATCGTTATCTGCAGAAAATACCATAACTGCAATTGCAGATACGGGATGCTTAGGCATTGCTCTAAGAGCCTTAATATCGCCCTTATTAACCAACTCTGTCACCTTTGCACTCTGCTCTTTCGAGAACGACATTTCAGTGAAAGTCAATGGTTTATTTGTTCGAGCAAAATATGGAAGGCCTCGTTTATTACACAAACGAACCACTAAAACCGTCAAACCAACAAGTAGTAGCGATGCTCCAATAAGCATTACCAAATAACGCAGAATCTCGCTACTCTCGACTGGAGCAGAACCGCTCCACCACAATAAAGCGCCACCAACGATAGCCATACATAATGGCATTAAAGCACTCTTTCTACGGGGTACAACCACTCCCGGAAATGCTTTATATAACTCTTCGCAAAATTGATTTTTATTCATACTTTTAAGATTTTAAATTGTAAATAATAAGTCCTCTAAGAAGATAACTGCCAATCCGGCAATATAGCCAAGAAAAGCTATCAAAGTTATATTCTTGAAGTACCACCCAAAATTGATCTTCTCAAGGCCCATAGCCACCACTCCGGCAGCAGAGCCAATGATCAACATACTTCCACCTACTCCGGCACAATATGCCAAAAGTTGCCAGAACAATCCATCTTGTACAAAATTAAGTGCATATGCGCTGTTAGCTGCCTCCATAACCACTGTTGGATCCACAACCGGATACATTCCCATACATGCGGCAACCAATGGAACATTATCTATAATTGAAGACAAAACTCCAATCGAACCAACAATTGCATATACATTGTGAAGTGAGTTATCCAACACTCCTGCCAATTGCGATAATATACCGGTATATTGCAATGCTGATACAGCCATAAGAATTCCAAAGAAGAATAGAATTGTTGACATATCTATCTTTCTTACCACCTTAGCCACTCTGTTTTTACGAGACTCATCAACCCAACGCTTATGGTTGTAAGCCGAATCGGTTACAACCCATATTACTCCAAGCGATAACAAAGCACTCATATAGGGAGGCAAACCTAACCATGACTTCAATACCGGCACCGACAACAAGCCCATAACTCCCAACACCAATACTGCTATTCTGAAACGACGGCCAATAACTGTTTCATGTGCATAACATGTAACGGCCGAATGGTCACATTTTAAATCATGACCCTTTCTCAATCGCCATGTAACAAATATTGTTGGAACAATGACTGAAACTATACATGGAAGTATCAAATACTTTATTAAGGGTATCGATGTAACATTGCCCTTCATCCAGAGCATAAGTGTTGTAACATCGCCTATGGGTGACCACGCACCTCCACTGTTTGCCGCAATAACTATTACACTGGCAAACAGCAACATCTCGCTTCTGTCCGATATCAACTTTCTTAATAACACTATCATAATAATGGTAGTTGTCATGTTATCAAGAACAGCAGACATTATAAATGTAATAAATACAATAACCCACAACAGAGTAATCTTATTTTTACTTGTAATTCTCTTTGTAATTACATCAAATCCATCGTGTCGATCAATAAACTCTACAATGGTCATTGCTCCTATAAGAAATAAGAGAATCTCTGCAGTATCGCCTAAATGTTCAACTATACTTGTGGCAACTGCTCCATGGTCTGCACTGTTTATTAGTACCAAACTCCACATTGCGCCACACATAATTAGAGCAAAAGCCCCCTTATTGATACCAAAACGACCCTCTAATACGATCATTAGGTACCCTAATACAAAAACTAATATTAAAAGTAATTCCATTTTTATTTCTTTACATAACACACACATCTCGCCACGAAACCATTTCACAATGCGTTCGCTTACAAGACATTAACTAACCATAGTTATGTAAAGACATCTAAATAAGAATTCTCCTCTGCCCAAAGATAAAATACTCTGACGCATAAGAGAATAAACACGATGTTAAGAAATTATCCCCAGGCAATTCCAAGAAATTCTGCTTGCTTATTGGAGCCTGATCATAGATTGTAGGGATAATTGTATTGAAACGATATTTTCCTAAACATCTACAATAGGTCGATGAAAGCACCGTTGTAGAGACATTAGAGTAGGAAATAGGATTCTCCATAGGCATGTCCAATGCCTCGGTCTGAGTGATAATCAATACTGTATCACCCTTAAGTCCATCAGCATGGTCACAACCCATGTGGGGAGCAACACCATCAAAAGCCATTGATAGCATCAATCCCAACAACAAACCGAACATGCAAATGTACCTCTTCATGCTGCAAAATTATGAAATTACAACAAAATACGAATCGATTTAAATATTTTTAACACAAAGACCACCTTTAAAAATGGCTGGAACCATCAAAGCAGTGAGTACAAACCTTGCACTTAGGCAAACCTATTGCCTCAACAAGAGCCTCTATTGTATTAAACTTCAACGAAGTTAATCCCAAGCGCTCCTTTATTTTTTCAACCATCTTATTATACTCGGGAGTTCCGGCAGTTGAGTATTTTTCCAGATTCTTATTCTCATCTCCCTCCAACTCTTTAATAATTCTTCGAGTAATCAACTCCAATGGTGTCTTCTGTGCAGTAAAACCAATAAATGGACACGAATAGACGATTGGCGGGCATGCAATTCTGATATGCACCTCCTTTGCTCCCCCTGCATACAACTCCTTTACATTATCACGCAATTGGGTTCCACGTACAATGGAATCATCGCAGAAAAGCAGTCTTTTATCCTTAAGCATCTTTTTGTTGGGAATCAACTTCATTTTTGCAACCAACGCTCTAAGTTCTTGATTACTTGGAGTAAAGCTACGTGGCCACGTTGGGGTATATTTTGTAACTGCTCTGTGATATGGAACATTCATTCCCTGCGAGTAACCAAGCGCCATACCTACACCGGAATCCGGTATACCACAAACGCAATCTACCTCGTCTGTATCTTCACGGCCCATTCTCTCTCCACAAGCGAAACGAACATCCTCGACATTCTTACCCTCGTAAAACGATGTGGGGAATCCGTAATATACCCACAAAAAAGAACATATCTGCATCTCCTCGTTTGGTTTACGCATCTGCTCTATTCCGTCTGCGCGCAAGCGTACAATCTCGCCAGGACCAACAAAATACTCCACCTCGTAACCTAAATTAGGGAAACTTGTAGATTCGCTGGAAACTGCATAGGCTCCATCTTTCTTACCAATAACGATAGGGGTTCTGCCCAATTTATCCCTTGCAACAATGATTCCGTCTTCAGTAAGAAGCAACATTGAACAAGAACCCTTTATATGCTTATATACATTTTCAATTCCCTCGACAAAATCTTTTCCCTGTATTATGAGAAGTGCAAGAAGTTCCGTTTGATTGGTTCTTCCTGAACTCAACTCTGCAAAGTGCATGTTTTTGGCAAGAAGCTCCTGCTCTATCTCATCCATATTCACAATCTTCGCAACTGTAACTATGGCAAAACGGCCAAGATGTGAATTCAAGACTATGGGTTGGGGATCGGTATCGCTTATTACACCAATGCCCGACTCTCCTTTAAACTGATCTAACTCGTCCTCGAATTTCGAGCGGAAGTAGCTACTCTCCAAATTGTGAATAGAACGAGAAAAAGAGCTGGTTTTTGTGTCAAAGGTTGCCATTCCACCACGCTTGGTTCCCAGATGCGAATTATAATCGGTACCATAGAACAAATCTGGAACACAACTACTCTCTTTGGCAATAGTTCCGAAGAAACCTCCCATAAAGTTATTATTTAATTAATGATTCTGTTTTGCGATGCAAATTTAGCAAAATCACAACGAAAAGGGGGCGCCACTCAAATAAATTTTATACTCTTTTATACTTCCGGGCGCACCCTCCTCTACACGAGGAAGATAGTGGAATCCGCTATACTCCTGATTAACTCCTAAATCAATAACTATTCGGTATGGAGCATCGCCGGAACGCTCGCTACTCCAGTATGTAGATTCCTGCAAATCGAAGATTTTGTCGGCAGTTCTGTTTCCTCGATGCGTATCCTCGCTATCTGCATAAAGCACCACCCACGGTTCACGACTTACACGCTTTCCACTCTTATCAACCATATACCACTCGGCTATACTTGCCACGGGTGAACCCGAGTGTGTTGAAAGTGCCTCGATACACAAATAGCGACCACTCACTGATGTATCGAAACTCAACTCCTGCCATCCGTTCCCCTCGCCAAATTGCCCTGCCTTAACAGGCTCGATCCCCGCCAGATCCATGTTTTGTCCCTCCTTTCTATGCTTTCTTGGAGCCGAGATATTAAGTTTGTCAATTACGTGCGTAGCCAAGCCCTCGCACACTGCCTTTTCTGGTCCTACAATATCAACCACGAGAATCTCGTTCTTACCCTTCTTCAACCAACATCCGGGGACATATAGGGTTTGCTGTGGCCCAATCTTCCAAAATCGACCAATAGGATAACCGTTTATGTATAGTTGACCTTTACCCCAACTCTCCAGATTGATAAAGGTATCGCCCACTTTTTTCAAATTAAAAGTTCCATAATAGTAACCGGGGCCTAAGTTTTGAGGTACTGCATTAAACTTTCGATTAAGTTGTGTTTCATAGTCATCCGGCAAATTATATACCAACCAATTATCAATACGATTACCATTCAACACAACACTATCGGTAATTCCCTTGAAATCCTTAATGGCGCGGCCAAAGTTAATTCGCCCCATAGCCTCTACAAGAAGATCAAGTGTATCACCCTGCTTCAATGAAGGCAATACAAGAGTGTTTTCACGCACTCTTCTGTCCATTGCTCCAATAAAATCACCATTAACGAATACCTGGGCATAATCATGAGGCTCGAACACCTGCAACAACGATTGTCCATCAACAGCATTAACAGTGGTTCTATATAGAATAGAACCCCACCCCTGATCAAACTCCTCCATTGTCATCACATGGTCGATTTCAATGGGCGAGGGCAGATTTTCAAACATTGGTGCGAAATAGTCCATCTCAAACTTAGGAATTGATATAATTGACATGGGTGCCTCAGGGATTTCCGGTAATGGATTTTCACTATACTTTGCCAACATTGCACGTAACTCATGATATTTCGGAGTTGCCAAACCATACTCGTTGATAGGAGCATCGTAATCGTACGATGTCACATCGGGGGCAAATCCGGGACTGTTGGCACCTGCCCAGTGACCCCAGTTACTACCTCCATGTGTCATGTACAATGAGAATGAGATATTGTTTTGGATCATCTCCTCAAGACCTGCAACCATTACTTTACTGTCGCGTGTCTCATGTGCTCCTCCCCACTTATCAAACCATCCGCTCCAGAACTCTGAACACATCATTGGAGTATTTGGACGCAACTCTCCCAATAATCTGAACTCTTGCTTAATGTTGGCTCCCGCTCCAAAGTTCACAGTCCACAAAAGATCATCCAATGCATTACGGGTAAAGTTAGAACTCCAATCACACTGGAAAAGGGTTACCTTGTCAAATCCTGCCTCACGAATAATATCGCGTACATTGGCAACATACTCTTTATTTACTCCGTATGAACCATACTCATTTTCAACCTGAACCATGATGATTGGACCTCCATTTTCTATGGTCAAATCGCCAAGTTGCTCACCAACCTTCTCCTCAAAGATTTTTAATCGCTCCAAGAAATAGGGGTCATTATCGCGCAATGATATATCTTTTTTCTTTAGCAACCACCAGGGTAAGCCACCCATCTCCCACTCTGCACATACGTATGGACCGGGGCGTACAATCACATACAAACCGTGTTTTTGAGCCAATTTAACGAAACTACGGATATCGTTATTTCCCTCAAAATTAAACTCCCCTTCCTGCTGCTCATGAATATTCCAGAAAATGTATAAACACAATGTATTCATGCCCAAAGCCTTACACATTTCTATGCGATGTTCCCAATATTGGTATGGAATTCTGGGATAGTGTACTTCGGCAGCCTTTATTATAAAGGGCTTATCATTAAGCAAGAATGTACCCTGACCAACCTTAAAACTCTCTTTTTTTCTACAATAACCACTCTGTGGTGCAACCATAGCAAGTACAAGTACCAATGCTATAAGTGATGAGATCTTTCTTATCATATTCCGGTTTTTCAATTCTAACTACAAAGATATTCATTTTATCGCCTTGATTAAACAAACTGATTGAATTAATTCGTATTTTTGCGTAGTGCCTTAATCATTTTATTGGTAAAGGTACCAAATAAACTGATAACGAACTAAAAAGTATAAGGTTATGAAAAACTATTTTGATCTTAAAGGACATGTAGCTGTTGTTACAGGAGCCTCAACAGGATTAGGCCTTCAAATGGCAAAAGCTTTCGCTAATCAGGGTGCAAATCTTGTTCTTCTTGCAAGAAGAGTGAATCTTTTGGAGCAGAACGCCAAAGAGATTTCAGAGGAGTTTGGAGTAGAGGTTCTTCCATTCGCCTGCGATATTACCAAGACAGAGAATGTCATCGAGGCAGTTAGAGCTACAATGGATAAGTTCGGACGTGTTGATATTTTGGTAAACAATGCAGGAACCGGTGCTGTTGGAAATGCAGAGTATATTACTGATGAGCAGTTTAAGCATGAAATGGATATCGATTTGTTCGGAACATTTATCTGCTCACGAGAGTTCGGAAAAGAGATGATTAATGCCAAGTATGGAAGAATTATCAATATTGCATCGATGTACGGCTTGGTAGGTAATATGATTGCCGGGAGTGCACCATACCACGCAGCAAAAGGAGGTGTTGTTAATTTGACTCGCGCTTTAGCTGCTGAGTGGGGTAAGCTTGGTATTACAGTCAACTCTATCTGCCCGGGATACTTCTATACCGATTTAACTACCGAGACTCTTGACAGCGATTATTTCCAGGCTATTGCCAAGCGTTCTATTCCTATGGAGCGTTACGGCCATGCAGGAGAACTTGACACCTGCGCACTGTTCTTGGCATCGCCAATGAGTACCTACGTGAATGGCCAGAATATTGCCGTTGACGGAGGTTACACATGCGTATAATATAAACTATTCATATTATAGGTTCGTATGTTATAATACTAACCTATTAAATATGGAAAAAAGTTTAATTGAAAGTTTAAAGTACAGACGCAGTTATTATGCGCTAACTGACAAAAATCCAGCAGGAGATGCAAAGATCGAGGAGATTATCAACCAAGTGATTAAGTATACTCCATCGGCCTTTAATTCTCAATCAACAAGAATGGTATTGTTACTTAACAATCACCATAAAGAGTTGTGGAATATTGTTTTACAAAGTATTAAGCCTTTGATTTCAGCGACAGCTTTTGCTAAGAGCAAAGCCAAAATCGAAGGCTCTTTTGCATCCGGACATGGAACCATCCTGTTTTTCGAAGCCGAGAGTATTGTGAAAGATATGGAGGAGAAATTCCCTTTGTACAAGGATAATTTTAAGATTTGGTCTCAACAAACCTCAGCCATGCATCAATTAATGACGTGGTGTTTGATTGAGGAGCTTGGTTTAGGGGCATCTTTACAGCATTATAATCCTCTTATAGATTCAGAAGTTCACAAAAGGTGGAATATTCCCGCGAGTTGGAACCTGGTTGCACAAATGCCTTTTGGGGTGGCGACCGATGCTCCAGGTGAGAAGTTAATGTTGCCGGTTGAGGAGCGGGTCAAGGTTTTTAAATAGGAGAGTGAGGGTGACTCAAAAGTCTTTTAACTGATGAGTCACCCTCTTCTATATTTGATACCGGAAGAATAGTAGTAATTGTGG
>CAZMOG010000036.1:0-18385 GCA_964567845.1 uncultured Odoribacter sp.
TCTCTATTAAATAATTATGTTAACTTCTACCAACCACTTTTGGCAACGTTACCTATTTTATTGTTTCGTTAGTTTGAGTTTTAAACCTCCCATGAATGTTGCTTTTGGCATAGGGTATCCGGCCATAACTTCGTACTCTTGTGCCAAAATATTTTCTCCTTTTACATATAGAGACAAGCTTTTAGTTGCCTGATATTCTCCTTGAATATCCCATAGTAGATACTCCTCTTTTTTCTTGTTATCAAGATCAGTATATAGCCCCTTAATATATTGAATGCCGGTCGATGCGCTCCATTTTCCCTTTGTAAAGTTTGCTCCTGCAAACAGCTTGTGTTCGGGCGATGATAAAACCGGATTCTCCATGTATAACCAGCTATAGTTTGATGTCAGATTCCAATGGCTGTTTATGATATAATTGACACTTAACTCAGCTCCATAGTTCTCGATTTTTCCTGAATTTTGGTTCAACATTCCACTGCCATTGGGGTTTGGCATGCGCATTATCAAATTCTTCCCATCAATGTAGTATAGGTTGACTCCATAATTGACCTTGTTGTTTGCAACTCTTTGATTGAATGACAATTCATAACTCCACATCTCCTCGGGGTTTAGATTCGGATTCTGTGGAGGAAACATAAACATTTCGCGTATGGTCGGATTTCTAAAACCCTTGCTGACCATTGCCTTTACCTCGCTCTGATATGGTAAATGAAGGGCTACTCCTGCTTGTGGGATATATTGGGTTCCCGAGTGCGAATGGTGGTCAATTCTGAGTCCGGCATCGATTGTTACGACCGTACCGATGTTTTGGCGGAAATCGATATAGCCTGCATATTGATTCAGTTTCTTATCGGCAGAAATACTCTTATCACCGGAGCTATATTTGTTGTATGCCTTGCCACCGAAATGGAAGTAATCAAAGCCTGCTGTCAAGCGGTTGCCTTTGAAAAGTGCAGCGCTTTGATATATAGATATACCGGCCATTATGTCGTTTGAGTTAAAACGATACTCAAGTGGTGTTCCGCCGGGCCGGTATCCATCATTTATCCAATGCTTTCCCCAATTGTAGAATGCACTGATGCTTCCCGATGTGTATTTGTAGTTGTTTTGGACTGCAAAGTTTGCAACTCCACGTGTTATCCTTTGATCGTTGTCAATATATGGTTCCGTTATCGAGCCCGGGTTTGTTGCATTGAAGTGTGTAACATTAAGATCTCCCCATATGCTCCATTCATTATTCATTTCATACTTTAGTTTTGCATAGCCACCGTACTGCTCGAAGGGCATGTTGGGACGATGACCGTCTGTTCGGCTGTAGTTTGCGGCAACGGTGCTACTGAAAGCGCCACGCCTGATTATGTTCGAGACCTCGCCTATAAAAGTTCCAAATGAACCTCCACTAAGGTTAAAGTGGGTAAATACTCCATCCTCTTTGTTTTTGCGGGTAACTATATTGATAATGCCTCCCATGGCATTTGAGCCATATAGAACAGAAGCGGGTCCTCGGAGTACCTCAACACGTTCAGCAGTAAGTGTCTGGTAGGCATCGGCAATAGGGTGTCCCATAAGGCCCATGTATTGTGGGTGACCGTCAATAAGTACCAGAACTCCGGTTGTCGGGAGTGAGGCTTGGGCCGGACCGCCAACTCCGCGAAGTGAAATTTGTCCCGATGCTCCTGTTGATACTCCATATCCCAAAACTCCGCGAGAAGTGCTGAAGAGACCGGGAATGTGGTTGTTAAGAATAGGTAATATGGAACTTTCATTACTTGTTTCAAGGGTTTTGCGGTCTACAACCGATACTGTCATTGGCAAATGGCGAATGTCGGTTTCATATCGAGTGCCTGTAACAACAACTTCGTTGACAATTTTGTTGCTCAATGTGTCACTCTCTGCTTTAGCATTGAAACTCAGTGCAGAAAATATTATTATTAAAGCACTGATATGTATAAAATTAGCTCTAATCATCGGTATAATTTTGCATTTTTTATCAATTAAGACAATTTTTAATACAATTGGTTTAATTTGTTTGTTAGTAATGTACATTTTAATTACCTTTACAACTGTAAATTTTAAAAAAACATATTATGAAATTCACTGAGTTATGTAACACCATTTTTGAGCGTGTTATTGATGATTACCATAAGACAGACAATGTAGATACTCCAAGTGCCAACCCGTATGAGTTTAAAACAATTGAGTACTATTTGTATTTGAAGAACTGGATTGACACTGTACAGTGGCATTTCGAGGATATTATTCGCGATCCGAATATCGATCCCAAGGAGGCTTTGGTGTTGAAACGCAGAATTGATAAGTCAAATCAGGATAGAACCGATTTGGTAGAGTTGATTGACAGTTACTTCTTGGATAAGTATAAAGATGTTGAGGTTCTTCCCGAGGCGGTAATCAATACCGAAAGTCCTGCATGGGCAGTTGATAGACTTTCAATTCTTGCTCTTAAGATTTATCATATGCAGGAGCAGGTTGATCGTACCGATGCTTCCGAGGAGCATATTGCTCAGTGTACAAAGAAATTGAATGTGCTGTTGGAGCAACGCAAGGATTTGTCATCTGCAATTGAGCAGTTGATCTGCGATATTGAGAGTGGACGTAGATACATGAAGGTCTATAAACAGATGAAAATGTATAACGATCCCGATACCAATCCAATTCTTTACGGTAAGAAGTAATTCTTTTAAAATTCTGTATGGAAGAGCATTTATTGGTTGTTCGATTATCCGCAATGGGCGATGTTGCAATGACAGTTCCTGTCATTGCGGATTTAGCGAGCAGTAATCCAAATATTAAAATCACGGTCTTGAGCCGTGATTTTTTGCGTCCTATGTTTGATAAACTTCCTGATAATGTGAGGTTTATGGTATTTGATGCTAAAGGAAAACATAAGGGATTTTCCGGTTTGAATCTACTATATAAAGAGTTGAAAGCGGAGGGTTTTACTGCGTTTGCTGATTTGCACGATGTATTGAGAACCAAATATTTAAGATTGCGATTTACACTCGCAGGAGTAAAGGTTGCCCATATCGATAAAGGACGCAATGATAAGAAGGCTCTTGTTAAGCATAAGATTTTTAGGCAGTTAAAACCTACTATTCAACGCTACAGAGAGGTATTTGAAAAGTTAGGATTGAAAATTTCTGATCACTTTGTCTCAATCTTTGGAGGTGGAAAAGCCTCTATAGACCATTTGATTGAACCTCTTAGTTTGCCTGTTACAGGTCATAATGAAGAACGCTGGATAGGTGTGGCCCCTTTTGCAGCTCACAAAGGTAAGGCCTATCCTGTTGAAAAGATGCAAAGGTGCGTAGAACTTCTTGCTGCTAAACCGTATTATCGCATATTTTGTTTTGGAGCAGGAGAGACCGAGACCTCGATTCTTGATAGCTGGTGTGGCGAAAATGTACACTGCGTTGCAGGAAAATTACTTTTGAAGCGGGAGTTGGAGTTAATGAGTAATCTGGATGTGATGGTGAGTATGGATTCTGCCAATATGCATCTGGCCTCGCTCGTAAAGATTCCCGTTGTATCGGTGTGGGGAGCAACACACCCCTTTGCCGGATTTATGGGTTGGGGACAGAGTGAAAATTATGCTGTACAAAGGGATATGGCTTGTCGTCCATGCTCAATATATGGAAATCGTCCATGTAGCCGAAGTGCAGAATTTGAATGTTTGGATATAGATCCAAGCCTGATTGTGGCTAAAATAGAATCAATAATTAATAGAGAGAAAAACAGATGAAAATAAATGTTGCGCCTGACTATGTCGAGTTCTCCGGATGGTTCCATGATATCGTTGAGAACTTTTATGAAAAAGAGGGCGAGGTATTGTGGAACGGTCGTAATGTCATAAAACGTTTTGAGATTGATGGAAAGGCCTTTGTGGTAAAGAAATACAAAAGAGCAAACTTCATTCAGAGAATAGTTTATACGCTTTTTAAAAAGACAAAAGCAAGGCGCGCCTTCGAGTTTGCCGAGGAGTATCGCAGATTGGGGATTGACACTCCGCGTCAGGTTGCTTATGTAGAGGAGAACGAGGGCGGCTTTTTTACAATAGGCTATTTTATTGCAGAGAATTGTGGTAAACCCGGCATTTTGGAACTCTTGCCTCGTGATAGCGATGGAGATGATGAGTTTGATAATAGTGCAGCAAGGGCTATTGCTGCCGAGATATTCAAACTTCACAGAATGGGGGTTATGCATGGTGATTTGAATTTGAGTAACTTCCTATATGAAAAAACTGAAAATGGAGAGTTCCGTTTTACTATAATCGATATTAATCGAACAAAATTTTATATTCCAAATAAAAAACAATGTGCGGAAAATCTGGCCAAGGTTACACACAATCGTGAACAGCTGGAATTTATTGTACGTGAATATTGCACTCTTCGTAAGTGGGAATTTGAACCTTTCTACGCAGAGGTATATGCAACTTTGCGACGCCGTGAGCGTCAGAAATCATTTAAGCGATTCGTAAAGAATGGTTTTAAACACTAATTCAAAAAATTGAGAGGTGAATAAATTTATAAAGGTCATAAGATATTTGTTGTCGGTTCATTTGACCGGCTTGTTGATGTTTTCACTTACCAGGGTGATTCTCTTTATTTCAGCATACGAAATGCTTGGAGGTGAAAATGCTTTGGATACCGGTTGGTCAATGGTTGCATCAGCATTCTTGCGTGGATTGTGGTTTGACAACGTAATAGCTTGTTACATATTGACATTGCCGCTATTACTGCTTTCAATTACAGTAATCTTTAACCTGAATATTCGTCCCTTCTTGCGAATATCATCATTATGGTACGTGTTACTGTATTCACTCTCGTTTTTAATTTCTGTTATCAATATTCCATACTTCAAATATTTCTTTACCCCGATAAATAGCTCGATTTTTGAGTGGTTTGAGTATGCTTCAACTACTGCATCCATGGCATTGGGCGAGGGCTCGTATATTTTGTATCTGTTGATATGGGTGGCGTTGTCGGTAATATTTACCGTTGTATTGCTTAAGTGTGAAAGGGCATGTGTCAACTCAATAAAGCGTTCGGACAATAATAGATCGTTCCCTGAATTTGTGATAGTTGTAGCATTATGCTGTGTGGCATTTTATGGCTGCTATATAGGGTTGCGAGGCAGATTAGGTTACAATCCTATCAAGGTTAGTCAGGCATATTTCTGTCGTAACCCATTCTTGAATCAGTTGGGATTATCACCGGTGCATTATTTGCTATACAGCTCTATTGATATGTCCCGTTCAGAGAATAATTATATCTCTTTAATGGATAGTAATGAGGCGCAACAATATTATACTGGCTATATGGCTGAAAAGAGTTTTGTGTCGGATAGTGTTCCACAAGTAGCTCCAAAAAATGTTGTGTTTATTATAATGGAATCCATGTCCGCCAAATTTATGGAGCGTTTTGGAGGAGATAAAGGGGTAACTCCATTTCTGGATAGTATCTACAATGAGTCAATTTCCTTCCCGAACTTCTATTCGTCGGGAGTTCATACAAATCATGGACTATTCTCATCATTATACTCCTATCCTGCACTAATGCGCAGAAACCTAATGAAGGGATCGGTAATTCCAACATACGAATATGGGTTACCACAAAAATTGTTGAGTAGTGGTTATAAAACTGCATTCTTTATGACTCACGAATCGCAGTATGATAATATGAATGGTTTCTTTAGAACAAATGGCTATGAAGATATTTATGCCGAGGAGAATTATCCTGCATCGAAAGTAGTTAATAGCTTTGGTGTGGCCGATGATTATCTGTTTGAATATGCATTGCCTGTATTGAATGGATATGCCGAGAGTGACAAGCCATTCTTTGCAACAATATTAACAATCAGTAACCATCCTCCATACGTATTGCCCGATTGGTTCAAAGCAAAAAACAGTGAAATGGAGTATGCCATTGTTGAATATGCAGATCACTGTATTGCAGAGTTCTTCAAGAAGGCTCAAACGGAACCTTGGTTTAATGAAACCATTTTTGTTTTCATGGGCGATCATGGAAAGGTAGTAGGTAACTCAATGAGTGAAATGCCTGAATCGTATAATCATGTACCGTTTATGATTTATTACAACGGGGTAGAGCCTCGTGAAATGTGCGGTTTTGCAGGCCAGATGGATGTTACTCCAACACTGCTTGATATACTCGGTGTGGAGCATAAAAACAGCTCTTTTGGTCTTGATTTGATGCAGGTGGAGCGTGAACAAATCTTCTATACATCGGACAATGCTATTGGTGCAAGGGATTCGAACCGTTTGTACATATACATGCCACAGGGAGAGAAAGAGTTGTATTATAATCTTACCGAACAGGGAATAGTTCCTGTTATCCAATCTGATTCAGCTTTTAGTGAATTGAAGAGATATGGATTAAGTATGATTCAGGCAACCGAAGATTATATGAAAGCGAAACGCGCAGAGATATATGAGCAGTAAATTAAAAGAGGCCTTCAGGTTCTGTATCGTTGGAGGATTTGCAACTCTATTGCATTATGGTTTGTATTGGATTCTGATGCAATACATTAATGTAAATGTTGCCTATGCTGCCGGATACATATTGAGCTTTATTGCCAATTTCTACCTTACAGCCTATTTTACCTTTCGAGTTGCACCCTCGCTCAAAAAAGCGGTAGGTATGGGTGGGGCTCATTTGGTGAATTTCCTGTTGCATATGGGATTGCTCAACCTGTTTCTGTTGATGGGAATACCCGAGAAATGGGCTCCGATTCCGGTATTTGCAATAGCAATACCTGTTAACTTTCTGCTTGTGCGTTTTGTATTTAAAAGGCGAAATTGATTAAACAATATAATTGCTACTCTATGGAGAAGATCAATTCAAAACTGATAATTGTTATTCCTTGTTATAACGAGGAGGAGGTGCTACCCGAGTGTGTTAAGCAACTTTCAGCCATAATAGATGAATTGGAGCAGAGCGGTAAGATTGCTTCCGGTGCAATGTTGTTGGTGGACGATGGCTCTAAGGATAAAACGTGGAGTTTGATTCGGGACTTTGGAGTCAAGATGCAGGGCAGGGTATGTGGATTGAAACTTGCACACAATGTAGGACATCAGAATGCTCTTTGGGCAGGAATGGAGTGGGCTGCCAACAAAAGCGATATGATTATTAGTATAGATGCTGATCTTCAGGATGATATACACGCCATAATTGAGATGGTCGATTGTTACAATCGTGGGGCGGATATTGTTTATGGTGTGCGTCGTGAGCGTGAAACGGATACCTTCTTTAAACGTTTTACAGCCCAGTCTTTCTATAAATTCATTAAGGCAATGGGAGCCGATATTGTTTACAATCACGCAGATTTTCGTTTGGTCAGCAACAGAGCTTTACAATCATTCATATTAATGCCTGAACGCAATATGTTTCTGCGTGGAATGGTGCGTACATTGGGGTATAATGAAGAGAGTGTCTATTATGACCGCAAGGAGCGTTTTGCCGGAGAGTCAAAATATCCGTTAAAGAAAATGTTACGTTTTGCTTGGGATGGAATAACATCATTCTCTAACGGACCTTTGCATATTATTGTAGTTGGCGGTATGTTTTTCTGGCTTGTTGCATTTGCAGTTGTTCTGTACTGCCTGTATCAGTTTATCATTGGGCATACTGTTCCCGGATGGACTTCGTTGATTATTTCAGTTTGGTTCGTTGGCGGTGCAATTCTCCTTGCCGTTGGTGTCATTGGTGAGTATATTGGCAAGATTTATAAAGAGGTTAAACGCCGCCCCCGCTATCTGATACAGGAAGAGATTAGTTAGGAGTGAACAGTAATAAACTAACTCCTAACTCCTAACTCTTAACTTTATATCTCAAGAGGAGAACGACTTGTTTTACGTCGCAGCTGCGCTTGTCTGAGCGATATACCTGTTCAAAGGTGTAGCGATCGCCATAAAGCTCTTGAAGTTTAATGAAATCCTTCTCGCCTACAAGCATATAGCCTTTGGTGTCTTTATTTGGATATTTGTCGGGGTCAAAAACACCAACACTATCATTAAGATACCAGTTAATACCAAAGAAGTGCAACATGTAACTTGATACATACGATGTAATAGGTTCTCCGTTGGCAATTTTTGAAACCTCGTCCGCAATCACTTTATCGCTCTTGCTTGTCAATAATGGTGGCTGATATACAGCATCGAGCGATAAGAATATCGATACTGCAACTGCACAAATAGAGAAGAGTAATTTTTTCTCTTGATTCTTTTCGGCATTGTAACGAACAAACTGCCATATAGCATAGGCAGGTAAGCTTATGAATATGATTGTTAATACTGTTATTGGAATAGATTCCAATGCTCGAAGCATGTTTAGGTTATCAATAGCGTGTTTGCCTGTGCCACAAAGTGAATCGGGAACCAATCCATACTTCACAATAGCAAATGTTAGTAACAGCAGGAATCCAAGTGAACATACAATCCAGCCGAAAATTCTTATTGCTTTGGGGAAATTCTTCAGCAGCCACTGAGCATAAATTGCAATGTAGTATGCAAGGAATGGGTAGATTGGAAGTATATAAACACTTCTCTTGCTCTTTGGAATGCAGTAAAATGCAACAATGATTACAATAACCAACAGAGCAAAGAGATTATATGGATTCATACCTTTAATCTTTGCCCAAAACTCTTTTAAGGTTACAGTTGGCTTTTTGTATTTCAAGAAGAAGAGTGATACAAGTAGCATAAGTGTCCAAGGTAAGCATCCGGCAATCAATGATACAAGGTAGTAGTGAGGTGGATTCTCGTGCGATTCATAGCTCATTTTTCCCATGAATCTTCCAAAATTCTCCTCCATAACCAAATCAATGAATGGCTGTCCGCCCCTTTGGTATGCTGCAATATACCACAATGCAGGAAGTATTGCAGAAAGAATTGCAGTCAATCCATACTTCCACACGCAACGCCAAAAGTTTTCACCACGCATTAATGAGAAGATACCCATGGTTAAACATGGTAAAATTATACCTACCGGGCCCTTAGTCAAGGTCGCGCATCCCATTAGAATTGTTGCTATTACAGGAATTCCACGCATCCCTTTTTCGGCCCATTTGTAGAGTTGTAATAGTGCAAGTACAATCAATCCGGTAAGAACCATGTCAACGCGGCATGCAAATATTGCTCTGTGTACCTCGAAAAATGTAAAGCAAATTAATGATGCCAATAGTGCAGTGGTTTCATCTTTGCGTTTGGCAAAGAATATAAAGCAACCGATAAGCATTGCTATTGCAGCTGCCGCCGACGGGAAACGTGATGTAAAAAGAGTCACTTCACCCGGAATCAGTGAAGTGGCTGCTATGCACCAGTGAAAAAAGGGAGGTTTGTATGCCAATTCACCACCGTTATTTGTTGGTAGAATCCAATCGCCATTTTGCAACATTGTAACGGCAACGATAGATTCACGAGGCTCTCCTTTTGTATTGAACTCGGTTAAGCCTAAAAAGGGTATTGTTGTAAGTATAGCGAAAGCTACTACAATCCAAAACGATTTTGATTTAAGCATAATCCTCCTTTATTTTGTTTGTTTATGTTATTGACGAATCAACAACCAAGCATCAGAATATTGTGTACGTACCTCTGCCAATTTCTGGCGAGCCTCGTTCTCGGTTGCGAATGATGCGCAGCTAACACGGTTCATGTTGTTTGTGTTCTTCATAATAGAGCAACCTGTAAATCCGTCATTCTTCAAATTCTCCATAAGGCGTGTTGCATTGTCAATATTTCCAAAACTACCGACTATAATACAGTATTTCTCTGCAGTTCCGTGTGTGACTGTAACACTCTCAGTTCTTGCAGGGGCTGTGGTTGTTGAAGATACTGTTGTCATCTGAACGCTCTGCTGTTGCTGAGTAACCGGAGTTACTGTAACAGGAGCCGATGTTGTTGATGATGTGGGAGTATCGTAAACATTTTCCCATGATGTGTAGTTTTTTTGAGACTTACAGCCGGTCATAAATAGTGCTCCGGCAACCATAATGTAAAGGATTTTCTTCATTTTGTTACTATTTGTTAAATGATTTATTGTGATTTTAGTGCAAAGGTAATCTTTTTTTCATTACCTTTGTGCAGATTGGATTTAAAAGAAATTTAACAAATTAATATTTTAAAAGATTATGAACATTATTGACAGAGCTTCGGATAATATCCGAATTCTTGCAGCCTCAATGGTTGAGAAATCGAAGTCTGGACACCCCGGTGGTGCAATGGGTGGAGCAGACTTTGTTAACGTATTGTACTCTCAGTTCTTAAACTTTGATCCAGATGATTTGCAATGGCCATTCCGTGACCGTTTCATTTTGGATCCGGGCCACATGGCTCCAATGTTGTATTCTGTATTGAGTATGATTGGTGCTTACTCAATGGAGGAGTTGCAGACTCTTCGCCAGTGGGGAAGTGTATGTCCTGGACACCCTGAGATTGATCAGGCTCGTGGAGTTGAGAATACATCAGGACCTCTTGGTCAGGGTTGTGCTATGGCGGTAGGTGCTGCTATTGCTGAGCGTTTCTTGGTTGCTCGTTTCGGAGAGTGGATGGCTCACAAGACATATTCATATATATCTGACGGAGCAGTTGAAGAGGAGATCAGCCAGGCTGCCGGACGTATTGCCGGAACTCTTGGTTTGTCTAACTTGATTATGTTCTATGACTCTAATAACATTCAGTTGTCAACAAAGGTTGAGCATGTTATGAAAGAGGATACTGCCAAGAAGTACGAGGCTTGGGGTTGGGATGTTATCACAGTAAACGGTAACGACGCAGAGGAGTTGGCTGCTGCTATAAAGAAGGCACAGGCTGCTACTGAGAAACCAACTTTGATTATTGGTAACACATTGATGGCTAAGGGTGCTTTGACAGCAGCGTGCGAGGATTTCTCAAATACAGTATCTACACACGGACAGCCATTGTCTGCTGCCGGTGCTTGTATCAACGAGACTATCAAGGGGCTTGGTGGTGATCCGGAGAATCCATTTGTGATTTTCGACGAGGTTAAGGAGTACTATGCTAATTGTTTGGATGCTAAACGTGCTTACGTTAAGGCTAAGAAAGAGGAGTATGCAGCATGGCAGCAGGCTAATCCTGAGTTGGCAGCTCAGTTGAAGGCATATTTGGCAGGCGATATGGCTGCTGTTGATTTCAAGGCTATTGCTCACAAACCAGGTGTTGCTACACGTCAGGCTTCTGCTGATGTTTTGGTTGAGTTGGCTAAGGCTTACGATAACTTTATCGTATCTTCTGCAGACTTGTCAAACTCTGATAAAACCGATGGTTATATCAAGGGAGGTGCACGCGATCTTGTTAAGGGAGATTTCAGTGGTAAGTTCTTCCAGGCCGGTGTTGCTGAGTTGACAATGGCTTGTATCTGTAATGGTATTGCTCTTCACGGTGGTGCTCGTACAGCATGTGCAACATTCATGTTCTGTTCTGATTACATGAAGCCTGCTTTGCGTTTGTCTGCTTTGATGGAGTTGCCTGTTATTTATATCTGGTCTCACGATTCATTCCGCGTAGGCGAGGATGGACCTACTCACGAGCCTGTTGAGCATGAGGCACAGCTTCGTTTGATGGAGCAGTTGAAGAACCATCACGGAGAGAATAGTGTATTGGTATTGCGTCCTGCTGATGCAGCTGAAACAAGTGTATGTTGGAAGATGGCTATCGAGAATACCAAGACTCCGACTGCTTTGATTCTATCTCGTCAGAATATCAAGGATCTTCCTGCAGCTACTGATCGTTACGACGAGGCTTTGCAGGCTGAGAAGGGTGGTTACATTGTAACTAAGACAGGTGCTGAGCCTAAGGTTGTTTTGTTGGCTTCTGGTTCAGAGGTTGCAACTTTGGTTGAGGCTGCCGAGCTTCTTAAGGAGCGCGATGGAATTGCAGCTCAGATTGTTTCTGTTCCTTCAGAGGGATTGTTCCGCAGCCAGTGTAAGGAGTACCAGGAGGAGGTTATCCCTGCAGCATTGCCTAAGTTCGGTTTGACCGCAGGTCTTCCTGTTACATTGGCCGGCTTGGTTGGTGCTAATGGTACTGTATATGGTTTGGATCACTTCGGATATTCAGCACCTGCAAAGGTATTGGATGAGAAGTTCGGATTCACCGGCGAGAATATTTACAACGAGATTAAGAAATTATTTTAATCAGAGTTGATTTAAATAATTGTGGGCGAGGCTTTTAGTCTCGCCCATTTTCTTTATGGTAAATTTTCTGCATTGTTGAAATCTTAAAAATATTTAAATGTTAATTTTTTTGAAGAAAGGTTCTTTTACAATTGTTACTTGTTAATTATTTTTGTGGAAATTTATTATTAAGTCTATGAAAAGATTGTTTTCATTATTTGCAATGGTTATGATGCTGGGAGTATTCTCGGTATCTTGTGCTGACGATGAGTTAAATGGGGAGAGGTATAACTCTCAGGTAATCGTTAACGGAAATAAAAAGTTTGCCAATTTTATTATTCCATATGCGTGGAAAGATATAGATGAACAGATCGAGGGGCTAAGTATTAATTTGGTTGGATTGCAGAGTAAACTTGGTGTTCATGATTTTCCGGCAATGATTACTTTGATTGGTCGTGATAGTTGTGAAGTTAAATTGGATATGTCTGTCAATAGAATGATACCTGATGGTGAATATATAATGCAATTGAAGCATGGAGAGAGGTGTGCTCGTGAAACTTTTATTGCACAATTTAAGGGTGACCATCTGTGTATGATTTCTGTATCCGACGATCCATACGCTAAGCTGTACAATGATACAATAGGTGCTTATGAAATTGCAAATTCAGATGATCTGGAAGATTTTCTAAAAGGATTAAGTAAAGATAGTTATTATGCTTCAGGTAAGTTATTCAAGCAGACAGCCGATATTGACTGGAATGATCTGAAAAGTTCAATAGGCTATGGATTGGAGCATCGTCAACACTTTGCCGGTACTTATGATGGAGGTTATCATACAATTCAAAATATCAGTTTTTCAGGAGCTTATTCGTCAGATAATGTGGATGTTGGACTGTTTCGTTCATTAAAGAATGGAGCTGAAATCAGAATGCTGAAATTATATTCAAACAGTGGATATACCGGAATTAAGGAGCGAGGAGGATTTTTGGCAGGAAGTGCATCGGGTAGTGTAAGAATCCGATATGTAGAGGTTGCAGGTACAATTGCCGGTAATGGTACAAATGCTCCGTATAATGTAGGAGGCTTAATTGGTTATGCTAAGGATGCCCAAATTACTATAGAGAATATAGATCTTAATATCACCATATACAATGCTTATAAGCATATAGGAGGTTTGATAGGTTGGTTAGAGAATAGTACCTTAAAGGTAAGCGATGTCCGCACTCCTAGTTATGATATTAATTTATATGGAGATGGCTATGTTGGAGGTATGGTAGGTGTCGTTAAGAATTCTGCCTTTAATATCAGTAGGTCTCAGTTGAATCATGCGGGAAGTGCAAATACTCCGGACTACTATTTGATCCAGATAAGGAATGGTAAGGCCGGAGGAATTATAGGCTCTATTGAATCATTATCTTCTACATCTTTCCTGACAATGGTTGATGTAAGGGTTCCTGTAGGGGCTTCACGATCTGTTGCGTCGGCAACGGAGGTTGGCGGTCTGATTGGTTATGCTTCATTAAATATGCCCCTTATAATCGATGACTGTTTCGTAGGAGCAAAGGTTGAAGGAACTAAAAATGTAGGTGGATATATAGGCGAGGCCAGATTGTGGATGAAAAATGCCGAGAGTATTGAATTCAGAGGTTTAAATGTAATTTCTCCCCAGAAAAAATCAAACGTCGAGATTGTAGGAGATAATAATGTAGGAGGTTTTATAGGATTATTAGAGGGTAAAGTCGATGATAGGGTAAATAATAGAATTGCTTTCAGGGGAAATACACGATTGGTTACAAATGTAACTGGTTATGGAGAGTGTACAGGTGGTATGATTGGTAAGTTTACCAATGGTAAATTAATTATTGCCAACGAAGCTGAAACACGTTCAGACTCAATGTCTGTTATTACCAATAAGGGTAAATATGTTGGAGGTATGGTTGGATACATGGATAAAGTGGATGTAGATGGTCAAAACAATTTTGATTTTCATGGTTCTATTCCAAAATTCTCCTCATTTAAACCAAATGTATGTAGTACGATAAATGGCCAAGAGTACACCGGTGGTGCATTCGGATATGTAAATTATTGTGCTATCGATGGTGTTTGTGTAAAGGGAACTGTTACAGGCAATGGAGAGTATACAGGAGGAATATTTGGTTACACACATTTTCATTATGATGTGAAGATTCAGGATTGTACCTTTGATGGAATTGTTACAGGTAATGCAAATAATACAGGAGGAGTATCAGGATATTGCAGAAACAATGGTCGTTTTCAGGATTGTATAAATTATGGCGAAGTATCCGGAACAGATAATGTTGGTGGTATTGTAGGTAAGGTTGACTATTTCGAGAATCCTCCATACGTTTATTATTGTGTGAATGTAGGAAAGGTAAAAGGAAAAGGTAATGTTGGCGGTATAGCCGGTTTTATGGATGGTCAGCAAGATTGCAGCTCATGGACCAAGATAAAAAGTTGTGGTAACTATGGCGAGGTCTATTCATCAGGAGGAAAAAGTAACGGAGCAGGGGGAATTCTTGGTAGATGCAAACAACGCCACGTTGAGGTAATCAACTGTGCAAATCATGGATATGTTAATGGTTCTGCTGAGCAGATGGCAGGAATTGCAGGGTGGATTGGTCGTGATCCAAATTCGGCGGTTGTATGGTATCAAAGCAATAATGTGCATGTCAGATATTGTGCAAATTTTGGTAATGTCAGTTCTACATATGGAGATGCCTATATCGGAGGAATCTGTGGTTGGCAAGAGGAGGGAATGTTAGATGATTATACCGATTCTCATCTTCAAGCATGCTATAACTGTGGTGAGATCAAGAGTAATCATGATAGTGATACCGGAGGTCTGTTAGGATGTGCCGATACCTATTGTGCTACCGAGGATTGTATTAATTTTGGTAAAGTTCATTATGGTAATGTGGGAGTTGGAACTAGAAATGGTGGTTCAACAATATATGTTACCGATGTTTACTATTTAGAGGGCACTGGTACTGTATGGAAGGAAGGTAAAAATAAGTTTACCAAATCGGATCTTACCAATAAGGCTAAATTTAGTGGTTTGAATTGGAACGAGCATTGGACTATTGGAAATTCAGTATATTCAAGTGTGTTGGGTGGACAGCATCCGGTCTTGAAGGATTGTCCGTTCCAGAATATTAAATGGAATTAAAAATTAGGAGTTATGAATTTTATGAAAAGGTATGTTAGATATTTGATGTTACTTATTGCAGGAGTGCTATTTCTTGCATGTAGTGATGAGGTGAATAATAAGGAGCCTCTGCCCATAGTGAGTGATGATTATGTTGGTAGTGTCAGACATTTTCTATTGGGCGATGAGACTGCAAATTTCTCACAGAGCGATGTTCGCTGTTATCTTATGACGGAGGATGGACAAACAATCATGCGCTATTGTACCCATATACGCCGGGACAGTACATCGGAGGTTGTGTTGACAACAGGACTAAAAGATGGTGTTTATCGTCTGCTCTATTTTGAATATGACCTTCGTAAAAACAATGGCCCGGTTAGAAGAGGAGAGTTTGGACTTGGTGGTAGAATCAAGGTGGCCAATGGTCAGATTGTTATGTTGGATAGTTTTAATGCTGCAATGGGGTTTGTTGGTCAGGGAACAAAGGAGTCGCCCTATATTATCTCGTCGGCAAAGCACCTGCAACGTTTATCCGATTTGGTGAATAGTACGCTTACTAATAAATATGTTAACAACTCTACCTATTTTGCCCAATATGCAGATATCGATGTTGATGATTTATGTTGGGATTCGCCTGATGGTTATGGATGGTATCCCATTGGGTTTACAAATGTATTGCCATTCCGTGGGCACTATAATGGCAAGGGATATTCAATCAAAGGGTTATACTCATACAGAAATGTAACAAGCGGTGTTGGACTTTTTGGTTATATTCATACTGCAGAAATTGATAGTGTGGTACTTGATGGAGCTGAAATTTATGGTCTATATGCTACGGGTGGAATTGCAGGAGCTGTAATAACCGCAGCCGGAGAGCGTCATGCTTCAACAATAAATCATTGTAGGGTAGTCAATAGCCTGATTTCGGGAGCGCGCACAACCACAGCTTCGGTAAATGATGTTGATACATGGAGTGCATCTATAGGTGGTATTGTTGGTGCTGTTGATGCTTACTCGATATTCCTGGCCAATGGATGTAGTGTTGATTCTGAATCTATAGTTAATGGTGCCAATTGTGTAGGAGGAATTTTAGGTGCTGCAAATTTAAAATCTTCAATTCAGATTTCCAATTGTAAAAACAGTGCCGTTGTAAATGCCGCTTATGCAGCGGTTGGTGGAATTGTAGGAAATGCCGATACCGTTCATATTTCGGCATGTGTCAATACCGGAGCAATTACCGGAGCAATTAAATATACCGGTCCCGATGGTGTAAATCCGGGAGTGGCTGCCGGAGGTATTATTGGAGGTTCAGGAATTTCAATGATAGTTGCTTGTGCAAATAGTGGAGATGTCAAGGGATATGATGGAGTAGGAGGAATAATTGGTAGTACCAGATTGGGCGATGGTTCAGAAACTTTCTATAACAACACAACTCTTCGTTATTGTTTGAATAGTGGAAAGGTAAACGGAAATAATAGTGTGGCGGGTATTTGTGGTGAAGCTCAGGTAACAGGTTATGCTTTATGTAACAGAGGGGTAATCAATGGAAATGAGAGCGTTGCCGGTGTTCTTGGATTTTCGCCAATATCGGCTCTTTGCAACTGTGTGAATAGTGAATCAGTTTCAGGTCATGATTATGTTGCCGGAATTGTGGCGCAAAGTACATGGGGTTCAATGGCTCTTAATCAAAATTATGGAGCAGTTGAGGCATCGGGAAACTGTGCTGCCGGAATAGCTGCTCTTGTAGGTGATAATGTGATTATCAATTATTGCGAGAATGGTGGTAACATTATGGTAAGAGGTTCTGAACCAAAAGCCGGTGGTGTTGTTGGAGAATTGGGTGTCCCCAATGAATGGGATGCAGAACGTATAGCAGGAGTGGTAATTGGTGGTTTGGAGTGTATAACTGCAGTTGCTTCGGTGCCTTATGGGTTTGTTATTGATAAAACAATAAGTAACAAAGTTTTGATGTTTGTTTTAAATGCCGTTCCCGGTCTTATGTATTTGCCTGCGGATCTGTATTTTAATATTTCAAGTGCAATTGCATTGGTTGATAGCAAACAGTCTGAAGAGATAAGCAAGGAGAACAATGAACAGATAGGAAAACTTTGTTCTGATATAACTACCCAAATTCAAGGTATTAGAAATATAAATGGTAGATGGCAACAATATCGTGCCAATGTCGAAGCTTTAAGGGTTCAATGCGAGGCTATAGAGGGTAAGAATATAGATTCTTTGTACAACAATCTGAACATTATCAGAAATGAAAGAGCTGATGAGGTCCATTACGAGCAGGAGCAAAAAGATATGATTCATACTGCAGTTGGAGGAATTTGTATCATAGCGGGTACTGTGGCATCGATTGTGGCTGCAATTCCAACCGGAGGGGCAAGTGTAATGGCATACGTTGGAGCTTTTGCGACCGGTGTGGCTGTTGGTGCCGGATTTTTAGGGGGAGTGAATGGTATTGTTCAATCGGTAACCGAGTATGAATATAATTCATCTACAGTATCGCAGGATTTGAATTATGGAAAAATTTCCGCACCAAATGCGACCGGAGGATATGTAGGTGGTGTTGTAGGTTCAACCAGCGATTATGCAATTATCCGTGATTGTTTGAATCTGGCAGATTGTGATGCTCCCGGTGCAAAGCGCGGTCAGATGACAGGCAGAGCAAATCCAGAGGCTGAGATTCATAACTCTCTGGCAATTGGAAATGCTTCGGGTTGGAGTGGATTTGCCGGTACAGATAAGTTTTCTGTAACTTATGGAGGTTTGTATTACTACCTGTCAGGTCAGACTAATGTCAGTGGAAATTATAAAGACCAGGGAACCGAGTTGAATTCATCTCAACTTGGCAATTCGAATAGTTTTAGCGGATGGAACATTGGTTCCGGTAATTCATTGTGGAGTATCCAGAATGAAACATCGCCCGCCTATCCAATACCTTTGAATTCCGAGGCAATGTAAAGTGGTGTTGGTAATAAATAGTTCGCCCCTACTTAGGGACAGTCGCGAAAAGATTTCAAGAAATATAACCGATTGATTGTAAAT
>CAZMOG010000037.1:0-17619 GCA_964567845.1 uncultured Odoribacter sp.
AATGAGGTAACAGAAGAATGGATATATGCTGTAATTTATCACGATATTATTCCAACTATCCAAGAGTATTGGTTTGATGATGCTGAGTCCGTGAGGAAGTGGACAGAAAATTTAACAAAAGTTCTAGATGACTAACGATAAGGGGATATTTATAAAGAATATTTATTATATGTTATCTTATGCTTTTTTAGAGCTTAAGAAGAATAACTATGATGATATTTCAAGTGAGGAATTTGAGCATATATTTGATTTATTTGCAGCAATATTATTTTGTGGAGTGTCTGAACAGCTAAAGCGAGGGCTATATCGTGAATATGTAGATAAGCATGAAACATTATCTACGCTTCGTGGTCGTGTTGAGATTAATGGCACAATACGTAATTTTGCACAGAGCAAGCGAAAGTTGGATTGTGAGTATGATGAGTTATCTGAGAACAATGTTTTTAACCAAATACTCAAAAGTACAATGCTTTTGTTGATTAATAACAAAGATGTTAATAGTAAGCGTAAAAGAAAATTACATTCACTCTTGACATTTTTTAATTATGTTTCGGAAATTAATATACGAGAAATAAGATGGGAAACGTTGTATTTTAGACGTTGTAATCGAAGTTATCGAATGCTTGTAAATATTTGTCACTTTATTATAGATGGATTGTTATTGACAACAGAATCAGGAGATGAGCGTACGACAACTTTCTCGGATGAACACATGAATCGCTTATTTGAACGATTTGTTCTAAATTATTATAAACGGCACTTCCCTCAATTTAATGCAAATGCGGATTGTATAGGTTGGAATATTGACACAGAAGATAGCATTGGACTCGATTTATTACCATCTATGCGCAGCGATATTACGCTTCGTAATGGAGATAAGGTACTTATTATTGATACTAAGTATTATAGTAATATGATGCAATATCAATATGGTAAGCATACTATTCATTCTGCCAATATGTATCAGATATATACATACGTAAAAAATCGCGATGTGGCACATACCGGAAATGTGTCAGGTTTGTTGTTATATGCTCGAGTGAATGAGGCAATTGTCCCAGAGTTAGATACATATATAGATGGTAATCGTATAATGGTTACAACTCTTGATTTAAATCAAAAATTTAATGTAATAGCTTCTAAACTAAACGATTTAACTCGTACTATTGATTGAGAAAATATGACAGATATGATACAAGAAGAGAGGAGGGGTTCAAATGCTGTGGTTGTCAGGCGGACGAATTTTGACGATTTGGATCGGTTGCAGGAGATTTTTGCTGTCGCACGTGAGTTTATGAGGAGTACGGGTAATCCAAACCAGTGGGTCGAGGATTATCCGAGTGAAGATTTGTTGCGTAGTGATGTGAAGAGTGGTGATAGTTATGTGGTGCAATCCCAGGGTAGAGTTGTGGCGACATTTGTTTTGCGAGGAGGTGTTGATTTGACCTACAATATTATTTATGATGGTCAATGGTTGAGCGATGGACCATACGCAACAATCCATCGCGTTGCATCGAGTGGAGAGGTGAAAAATGTTTTTGGAATAGCAATGCACTATGCTTTAGGACTATATGATTCAATCAGAATAGATACACACAGGGATAATAGTGTTATGCAGCATATTATTGAGAGGTATGGATTTAAGTATTGTGGCATAATTCACTGCTGGAATGGCGATGAACGCCTTGCCTATCAATTTATAAAGGGTGAGTGGTAAATAAAAGCAATCCCGAAAGTTCGGCAAGAACTTTCGGGATCTGTTGTAATTAATGTGTAAGTGTTATTGCTCGGCAGGAGCCCATTTGCAACGAACCGGCGATACAATTGCGCCCTCGTCCTTAAGTTGTTTCATAGCCTTATCAACCTCCTTACGGTCAATTCCGCTAATCTCTGCAATCTTTCCTGCATTCAAGGGCTCGCCGGCCTGTTTCATTACTTGTAGAACTTGCTCTTTTGTCTCCATATCAATCTGTTTTAAAAATTATCCTAACTATTTTTTTATACATTGTAAAATGGACAACGTAGTTTTATACACTGATTATTTTTCATGTAGTGTCTGCATTTAATATCAGACTCTCTCTCCATTTCAATACCGAAATGCTCTTTAACAAAATCAATTGCCGCAAGGATAGACAAGAAGGAGTCGCGTTTACAGCAACGCGGTCCTCCAATATCGCCAATTGCGTTGAGCGATTTTGCTGTCATTTTGTGCGATAGAGCAAATGGTTCAACCGTTAAGGGAGTTGATTTGCTAATAATTGAGATAAACATACCGGAACTGACACCGGCACCGCAAGCACCCCAGAATCCGCAAGCCCCTCCGGGAACCTTTTTGCCACGATTAACCATTTCGCTCAGAACCAATGGCAAATCAATGTCGCCTCCGCTATTTTTATAGGCAGTGAGTAGTGCAGAGCCAACCATTACGTGGTGTTCAGGCCCATGCATGTGGCAAAACGGCAATGCCATCATCTTCTCAAGAATCACAATAGGATTAGGCGAGGTTTCCTGAATACACAATCCTACAATTGTGTCAACTCCCTGCGCATGGCACTCATTACATACATAGTGGCCATTGATGCACATGGTTTTACTACTCTCCTCTTTATGGCATATAGTGCACTTCATTATCTTGTCATTTTCAAGATAATGAAGTGGCGCTTTGCATATCATACACTCCTCGCTCATATCATATTTATTTTACTCCCACTCGGGAACAGGTTGGTTTAGTAGGTAGTGAACGAAGTGGTCGTAAATTTTGTGAAGCTCGAATGCGCTACCAAGGCTGTGGGTTCTGCCTGGAAGATATAGCTGCTCAAAATTCTTGTTAGCCTTCATCAATGCCGATACCACCTGTAGGGTAGAGGTTGGATCTACGTTATCATCCAACTCACCATTTATCAACAAAAGCTTACCTTTCAATAGGTGTGCATTGTCAACATTCGATGAGGCGCTGTATGACTCATCGAGTGGGTAACCCATCCACTGCTCATTCCACCAAATCTTATCCATGCGGTTGTCGTGGCATCCGCAAAGAGCAACGGCAGCTTTATAGAAGTCGTTGTGGAATAGCAGGGCAGCCATTGCATTCTGACCTCCGGCTGACCATCCATAAATACCAACTCTCTCAAGATCCATATATGGATACTTCTCGCCGGCTGCCTTCATCCATGCAATTCTGTCGGGGAAACCTGCATCTTTAAGGTTTTTCCAACATACATCGTGGAATGCCTTTGAGCGATCGCATGTTCCCATTCCGTCGATTGATACAACTATGAATCCAAGCTCGGCAACCTTTGTAATCAGGTGGTTGGCAGGTTTGAAGTTCTTCTCAACATGGTGTCCGTGAGGTCCGGCATAGATCATCTCGATTACAGGATATGACTTGTTTGGATCGAAGTTTGATGGACGGTGAATATTTCCCCAAATCTCGGTTTTTCCATCGCGTCCCATTGCACAGAACACTTCTGGCATACTCCAGCCCTTAGCAACCAAATCGCTAACGTCGCACTTCTCAATCTGTGCAATTGTTGCTCCATCGCTTCCGCGTTTTACCTTGCTGATAGGTGGGCAGTCAGGACGTGAATATACATCCACAAAGTATTTACGATCGGCAGAGAATCTTACAATGTGATTTCCGTTTTCGGGTGTCAAATCCTTAAATCCCTTTCCGTTAAAGCCGATGCGGCAGTAGTGAAGGTTATATGGGTCCTCGCCAGGAACAAAGCCGGATGCAGTGAAATAGATCACTCTGTTTTTCTCATCTACATAGTCAACATTACGAACAACCCATTCGCCCTTGGTGATTTGCTGTTTGATTTGGCCCTTACTATCGTGAAGATAGATATGGCGCCATCCGTCACGCTCAGAGATCCAAAGCATCTCAGCTCCGTCGTTAATATCTCTGCGGAAATTGTTGTTGTAGTAGATGAATGTCTCTGTCTGCTCATCGGCAAGGTGGGTAATTGCACCTGTCTCGGCATTAACTTCGCCGACAACATAGCGTTGGTGGCCTCGCTCATTAAACTCGAAAGTGAATGCACGGCTATCCTCGCGCCAGCCTGTCAAATATAGTGAGAACTGGTTGACATACATTTTTGTTTCTAGAGGTATTTGGGTACGTGACTCAATATCGAAAAGAACCGGTACCGATGAAGCAAGCTCGTCGCCGGGTTTTGCATAGCTACGCCATTGAAGAATTGGCTGCTTTTGTGTCGATGGTGCAGACTCGATCAATGGAATGCGGCGAGTCTCAACATCCTTAACCTTGACGGTTGCAATTTTACGAGAATCGGGCGACCAACTCATAGATCTTTGGTCGTAGCGTAACTCTTTTGTTCCATCGTTGGTAAGTGCATACTCAACTTTGGGAGCGGTGCTGTCGGCATTTACAACTGCAATATACACGTTGTAATCTTTAATATATGCCTCCCATTTACCATCGGGTGAGCGCATTGCTCCTCCACCGAATCGACCCTGTCTGCCACGCCACTGAGGCATTCTGTTGCCCGGGCCCTGATTCTCGCTTGTAAGCATATCTGATAATGCTTTCTGTTTGGCAGGAATGTACTGTGCCAGCTCCTGCTTTGTCGATGCCTTGTATTTTTTACCTGTCTCGGCATTTACAAGATAGAAGAAATCGCCCTCTTTCTCGTGGTTCTGATACCAGAAGTAGTGCGAATCCCCAAGCCAGTTTGGATTAACAGCGGCAGAGTAAACATCGTTTGAATAACTCATTACATCGTCAGCTCTAAGGTAGTCCTTGTAGGTTACCTGAGCAGAAGCATTCAAGCTTCCCATAGCTGTTGTTAGTGTCAATAGACACGCAATTAGCAGTGATTTGTGTTTCATATTGTATTATTTGATATTTGATTCAAATTTTTGTAAAAATAGGTATTAATTTCCAAACAATCAAACTATATTTTCGAAGCTATATTTCTTCTGTATTTGGTTAGACCATGATCAGAGAGAAAATTGTTTATGTGTTCAATACGTTCTGTATGGGAAATAGACTCTTTATGAGTAGTATTGTCCTCTTTTATATGTAGTGAGCCTTTACCGGTAACCGAGATATATTCATCCCAAGGCACTGCAACATTATGCATTCGACCGTCACCGCCAAATACAGAGACATAGGTTATTCTGCTTTCGGTTCTGTATCCATGGGCATATACGGTAATGAGTGATTCATTACCATGTTGTTTGTCTACCTCGGTTTTAAGAATACAATCTGTAACACATTCAGGGTGTTTGAACTTAGCCTCTCCCCATAAGTTTGCCTGTGCCTCATGTTCCCAGAATGTGCTTTGTGGTTTCATATCAATGCCATAAATGTCGTTGTGTGGTCGAATTTGCTGATACATGGGAATGCACAATAGTGGAGCCAGATTAAAGTATATGGCTCTAAAATATTCTGCATTGATGCTTACAAAACTACTTTGAGCTTTTTTTAAGTCGAAGTTATGATATAGAGCCGGGTTAAGGTCCAGATTAATCTCTTGCATGTGGTCCGAGGTGATGGTGTTAATCATTCTCCTTTTTTCAAAATTGAAGTTATCTCCGTATCCTTCAGTTTCATCTTGAAGTAGTTTTATCATACTCTGTTGTGCAAGAGGGGTAAATAGCATATTGAATACTACCTCAAACTCTTCGTTCGACATCATTGCAAAGTTTGCCTCTTTCAGGTCTCTGGCCTTTTTGCGCAGAGATCTGCGCTTAAGTTTATAGGCAATACTGCCAATCTCATCGGCCAAGCCGCTCTTCTCGCGCAGGAAAGTCAAATCGGGAGCCGCAGTGTTACCATATATCAAACGAGTCTTTTCATTGTAGTAAGGATATGGTTTTGTTACAGTGGCAGTTAAGGTTTGTGAATGCGTAACTGTATGGTATTTGCCATCGGCACCTCGTTCAGTGGTTGTCCAGTGAATGGTTTTGTATCCATGGTAATCTTTAATACCCATCTCCATTTTTTTTGTACGACAAATGATAAATGGATTGCCATTGATAACTCCTGAATGAGAGTATATAACCGAACGCTCTTTATTAAATGAATCATTCCATCCGTATGTTACTTTAAGGTCTGCAAGGCGTTGCGTTGTAAAGTATGGGTCAAATTCAAGTTTGGGAACTGTTTTGCTTATCATGCGGGTAAGTATATCCCAATCATACAATCTGTTTAGTGGAGCCATTTGCTTCCAAGCCTCATCTTTTAATGTTTGAATGATTGAGGTTAGGGTAGCGTGAGTCTCTTTTAGCCTTTTTATTGCAGGATGAATAAGTGTGAATTGAATAAGAATAATTGCTATGTTAGCTCCAAATACTAAAATTTTATTGGTCGTTTCATGCTGCTCCCAATACTTTATGTGTGCGACAGCAATAACGACACAAAACAGTTCTGCTATCCATAATATTACGCATATTACAGTATATCCTGTTCTTTTTGATTTTATTGACGAGGCCTTTTTTTCATTGGCATATATCTTTTTGCATATTGCCTGGTTTGTTGCAGCATCGACCTGTGCCTCGTTTGCCAGTTCTGTAAAGGTTGTCTCGGCTATATTTTTAAACCGCTCACGAAATACATTTGAGTATTCAGTGAGCGGATCGAATATCTCTTTAATCATAAACGGCTATCTAGAAGAATTTCGCTCGAGCCATCTCTTTAGTTTCGGCCGATGCGGTGAATGGAATTCTTGTAGTATATCCTTCGCGTGCAGCAACAATCATCTTTGCAGGCCAGGCAAATATATCGGTGTTCCATTGGGTAACACGGCTATTGTATACTGTACGTGCAGCTGTGATTTCACGTTGCAGATAGCTATTCTGTTGCATGGCATCGGCAATGGCATTGTGTGCCTTTAATTCCGGATATGCCTCAACTTGTGGGAATAATCTGCCAAATGCAGTATTGATGTCGCTATTGGCCTGGTTTCTGTTGGTCTCGCCTATAGCTCCGCCACCACGATATGCAGCAACCGTCTTCATTACATCTTTATCAAGTTCTATTGCCCGTTCTACAATTCCAACCACATTTTGCAAAACCTGTACCCTTTGTTCAAGGTAGTTGTCAATATTCGACGCCTCTGCTTGAATGCGCTGTTCAAGTTGCTGGAAATAGTTGTGTGCCGCAATCTTTCTGAAGATAAATATAACTCCCGGTAAAATACCAACAATACAACCAATGATTGCCACTAAAAGGGCGTTTGGAAGTGCCTCGCCCATTAGGTAAACATATAATAAAACCAATATGGGTATGGTTATCCATAACGCAATTTCAAATAGTACAGAACCAAAACCAACTAAAAAACATCCATATTACAAATCTCCCAACCCTTGCGTGCAGCATCGACACTGTTAAGAGGATCAATAATAATCCATCCGCTTTTACCCTTAACAATGCTCATTGTCGAAATGTCGTAGGTACGAACCTGATAAACAATTCCATCTTTCAAATCTTTGCTCTCGGCATTGTCGGCGGGTTTGGGATATACCTGATACAATCCGTTGCAGTTGTTGAGTTTTTCCATTCTCCACAAATTGGGATGAACTGTTGCCGGAGCCTCGCCGTGCATGTGCTCAATATAGCGGTTCATGTCCCATGTTGCAATATCGGTATTACCCAATTTGATAGGTTCTGTCAATTCGGTACCCTTAATGAAACCTCGATTAACATTCTCGATATCTGTATTCTCTTCGCTCATTTGGCAGAGTGCCGGGTAGTACTCATTATTCAGTTTCTGAGTTTTTCTATCATGAGTGAATGTATGGTTATTACAGCCGGTCAAAAATAGTGTTAACAACGCCAGAACGGTTATTTTATTAATCTGTTTCATATTGCAAATATTAGAATTTCACAAAATAAAGATAAGTTTGATAAAATCATTTCATTCTGACAGCTTTTAATTTGGTGATATTGCCTATCTTTGTTGTGCTATGATTAAACAGACTACATTTTATTTAGGAGCCAAGAGGCGAGGGTGCCATTTGGTAACTCGCGAAATTATGGAGCATTTGCCTAAGCCATTGCCCCAGACCGGTTTATTGAACCTATTTGTGCAGCACACGTCGTGTGGATTGACAATTAATGAGAATGCCGATACCGATGTACGTGCAGATATGAACCAGATAATGGATCGTCTCGTAAAAGAGAATGAGCCATATTATATGCATACAATGGAGGGTGCCGATGATATGCCTGCCCATGCAAAATGTTCGCTTTTCGGAGTGAGCCTTACAATCCCCATTTCAAACGGCCGTTTGAATTTAGGTACCTGGCAGGGTATCTATCTGTGTGAATTCCGCAACTATGGTGGAGAGAGAAAGATTGTTGCTACTATATATGAATAAACAATAAATTTAAACAGATTCTGATATGAAAGTTCTACTTATAAACGGTAGTCCTCGCCCGAAAGGAAATACATTTATTGCGTTGAGCCGGGTGGCTGAGCGTTTAAGGGAGCATGGGGTGGATAGTGAAATAGTACAGATTGGCACTAAACCTATGCGTGGTTGCATTGCATGTAAAAAGTGTCGTGAATTGGATAAAAACAGATGTGTTTTCGACGATGATTTGTGTAACAGAGTTGCTGAAAAACTTGAGAGTTCCGATGCTTTGATTATAGGTTCGCCAACATATTACGGACAGCCCAATGGAACGCTTTTGTCTTTGATTCAGCGTCTGTTCTACTCTGCAGGAGCTCTGGCCAAAAATAAACCTGCCAGTGCAGTTGCTGTTTGCCGACGTGGAGGAGCCTCGGCAGCATTACAAAGCTTGAATATGCCGTTTCAGATATTGAATATGCCGATGGTAACATCGCAGTATTGGAATTTGGTATATGGACAGAAAGAGGGCGAGGCTGAGTTTGATGCCGAGGGCCTTCAAACTATGCGTACCCTTGCCGATAATATGGCTTGGCTTTTAAAGAAGATTCATGCGGATCAGGGCCCCGACTATCCTGACTATGAACCTATGACCCACACCAATTTTATAAGGTAATAGGCTTAACACTTTACTCCCAATATGGTACAAAAAAGGGGCGACTAATCAGTCATATAGAATTTTTAGTCGCCCCTAATATTTGTTAGGAGTCTAAAGAGACCTTTTCGAATTTGTAGCCAAGGCGTTTAAGCTCCATGGCTGCACCTATGCGGAACATCACTTTACAGGCGCGGGCAATAACATGGAACATTATAGCACTCTGTTTCTCAATTTGCTCATAACGAATCATGGTTATTGCGCATTGTCCACAACGGCGAAGCATATCTTCGATGGTGGTCGTTTCCGGAGTCTCCAATGCAATTCCAAGAAGGTTTTTAACGATATGTTCATCCATATCATCGAAACCTCGCTCACCGTAATATGACTTGTACTCAACCTCTTTAAAGGCATCCCAATCGCTATCCCAGCCATGGGCAATTGCCATTCCCAAATAACCGGCCCACGCAATTGCAACGGTGGGGTATTGGTTGATTTGCAAAACGGCATCGGCCATATACTCCGGGGCCAATTCTCGCCACTTCTCGTCAATGTCATCGGTTGCAAGAAGAGTGCCGCTTAGCATATTGTAAGAGGTGCAAAGTTTAAGCATCTCTCTCTCCAAATGCTTTTCGAATAGATCCAAGTACTCAGTGTCCATACCCTTTTAGAATGTGTATTTTACTCCGAATGCAGGCATTGCACGGAATCCCTTCTCTACAAAATTTGATGAAAGCTCAAGCTCGCCTCCAACACTCAAATTGACATTATCCCAATTTTTGATCCGGTTCAAATTTACCCAGAATTGAGGCTCGGTAAGCAGAATGAACTCGGTCTCCTGCCATGCGCGGTGCTCACGCCAGAAATCAATGAATCCGCTGAATGTGCACCAGCTCTTTGCAAAGTTAATTCCCCATACTCCTGTTATCTGGAAGTTGTGAATTGCATCCTCACCATTCATATCTTTTGTGTCGGGAATTACCTTGTACATGGCTGACAATGACCATGTTTTGCTGAAATCTTTTGAGTGGCCCGAGTATGTCAAACCACCTAAAATGGCATTGTTGAATGAACCTGCAGCTGTGTTTAATCCTCCATTATACTCAAGGTGTATGGATAGCCATGAAAGTTTGCTGTTTTGCCAGAAGTTAAATTCACGGGCAATTTCAAAATATGCGCCACTTACCTTTGGAGTGTAGTCAAGATCAACAAAGAAGTATGTGCTTCCGCCTTTATCCGGGCGAAACATTTCGATTGTCGATGTTGCGCAATTCCTTTCAGAATCGTAATATAGCTGAATGTTTTGGGCATTGGTTTTAAAAATTCCCATTGTGCATGCAGTTATTACTGCACAGATAGCAATAATCTTTTTCATAGGTTATCTATTTAAATTTGAAACAATATCACATTTAAGTAACTCACCATTGGGGCTATACTCTAATGGTTGAGCGCATACGCTACGGCTGTAGCTTGTGCCTTCGGGCAGTGCTCCATTGTGGGTAAAGAACCAATCTTGGCCTTTGAGTGTCACAACTGCAGGGTGGGTTGTGTTACAGTTTCCGGCAATCTCGGAAAGTATTCCCTTGTATTCGTATGGACCGGCAATGGATTTGCTCATTGCATAGCCAATCTTTTCCGGCCACCCCTCGGCAAATGTAAGGTAGTACCAATCTCCATGTTTGTGAACCCAGGGGGCCTCGGTAAAAGTTGCTCCCGGAATTTCAATTTCACGCACCTCTCCGTCAATCTCAATCATGTTCTCTTTAAGCTTGGCAATAAAGCATTTGCCATTACCCCAAAGAATCCATGCCTCTCCATCGTCGTCTATAGTGACGAACGGGTCGATACATGCCCATGAGTGGGTTGTGCCGGGGCAATCGCGTGTTGTTAAAAGCTGTTTGCCTATTGCATCTTTAAATGGTCCGTATGGCGAGTCGGCAACTGCAACTCCAATTCCGCACCAATTTGTGCTTACATAGAAGTACCATTTACCGTTTCTCTCAATAACGTGTCCGGCGTATGCGGCGTGCGAATTTTGCCATTTGAATTCACCGACATGAAGTGGAGTGGCATGTTCGGTCCAGTTTACCATATCCGTTGTAGAGTACAGGTTCCATTCATACATTCGGTAATTGTTCTGATTGCCTTGAAAGTCGCATCCAGTGTATAAAAACAGTGTATCGCCCTTAACTATCGGGGCTGGATCGGCACTGTGTTTGTGTGTGATGATCGGATTTCCGGTTGCTCTCCACGAGTACAAATCGTGTCGCCCTTTATCTATGGGAAATTGAATTTTATATGGATATGGAAAGTGCATACCGTACATTGTCAATGAATCTTTTGTGGCCATCTCCAAAGCCATTTTTCGTGCCTCAATAGCATTTGCTTTATCCATATCATAGGCAGCGCACACCTCGGGATTGCTCAATTGTAAAAGCGTTCCGTGCATAATATCGCCCGCAATCAAACTCTTTCCCAATTTGTACATTGTGTGACCTGGGGAGTGTCCGTATGCCTCGATAGCCTCTATTCCGTATGGCAACTCATCGGTTGGCTCGAAAAGAGCCATGTTTCCGTCATATAATTTGGCTATTTCCAACAATTTTTCGGCAGTTCCACCTCCGGCATTGATCCAGTAATCATATTCGCTTTTGGGAATGTATAGCTTTGCGTTGGCAAATGTGGCCTCGCCCTTAATAACCAATCCTCCAATGTGATCTCCGTGTAAGTGGGTCATTATCACATAGTCAACATTGTTCGGCTCTATGCCGTTTTCACGAAGTTTTGGTAGTAGTTGTGAATTCGGAGCTCCCAGGCCTGCATCGAAAAGGATAACCTTCTGTCCATACTTTACCAAAAAGGTGCTTACGGACGAGGGCACTCCCTTCTCTATATTCAGGTACTCAACTATACTGTCGTTTGCACCGGGGAATAGTGATACCGGCATCAGGCGAGGTTCCAAATTGTCCTGTATCGGGATTATTTCAAATGTGTTGCTCTTTTGCTCGGTGCAGGCAGTTATTGATAGTAGCACTGCAATTATTGCATATACAATCCTTTTTACCTTCATAGTTGTAAACATTATTCTTAGTTACAAAATTAGAATATTTTCACAAAAAACCTATAATTTTGCATAAAGGATATGTAATCTTATTAAAATAATTTCAAGTAAAAAGTAATAGAGGGTAATGAAACTATATATCAAGCGCTTTTCCGAACTTACAGTTGATGAACTATATGCGCTTTTGCACGTTAGGAGCGAGGTTTTTGTTGTTGAGCAAGATTGTGTATATCAGGATCTTGATTATGATGATCAGAAGTCCATACATTTATGGCTTGCCGACGAAAATGGCAAGATTCTTTCAATGGCTCGTGTCTGCCCTGCAGGGGTACACATGGAGCGGGTCTCTATAGGTCGTATGATTACAACTGTTCGCGGTAAGGGGTACGGTTTGCGTATCATGCGTAGGGCAGTCAATGTGGCTAAGGAGTATTTCAATGCGGATCAGGTTGATATAGAGGCGCAAGAGTATGCCAAAGTGTTCTATGAGAAGGTCGGTTTTAAACAATCTTCCGAACCATTTATCCTTGATGGAATACCCCATATCAAAATGACATATAGCTTTACTCCCGATATTGTTGTTCGTAAAGCCGACCTGGGCGATGTCCCCATTGTGGCAAATGTTGTGTGTGCCGCTCTTGGTGAAGAGTTGTCCGAAAAGTTGCGGCAAGGGTTGGGTATGGAGTTGGTGGAGCTGGTGGTTGCACATCCTGAAACTGTGTATAGTTATAAAAATGCTCTTGTAGCTGAAATTAACGGTGTTTCGGTCGGAGCAATAATCGGCTATGATGGAGCTAAAATGTGGGAGTTGCGCAAACCTACATTTGAAATGATTGAAAAGATAACCGGAACTGCGCCACAGCTTGAAGAGGAGACCGGCCCCGGAGAGTTCTATTTGGACTCGTTGGCTGTGCTGCCTGAATATCAGGGTCAGGGAATAGGTGCAACTTTAATAAGCGAGGCCTCAAAACAGGCCTTTGACAATGGTTTTAATCGTGTAGCCCTTTTAGTCGATTTGGCTAATCCCAATGCAGAGCGTCTTTATGCCCGATTGGGTTTTCATAGGGATAAACCCGTAGTGCTACTGGGCCATGAAATGTTTCACATGGTGTTGGAAGGTGATATATTAAGAAATATAAAAATCTTTAAATGAATTTATCTAATTTCTTTTGAGCCTTTTTTAGGTTTCATATTTACGAAGTTTATACTACTTTTGTTTGTTACAAAATTGTTGACTATGAGTTATGTTTATTCGTAAATTAGTAGGTTGGGGTGTATTGACACTAATTTTATTTTCATGCCAGAATGAAATAAAGTCTATTGCCCCCAAAAGTAAAGCCAATGAGATACACTTTTCTGCGGAGAGTGTTGTTATGAATGAGTCCCGTTCTCAAAAACGTGATTTTTTAGGAATGTTGGGACGAGATTCGTTGTTTATTACAGTAAAAGAGGAGCTTAATAATAATTTATTTGCCTCTACTCATGATAACCGTAGTAGAGGAATATATGGTAATAATGATTTTACTAAATTTAATATAACTGCCTATACAGACGATGGTCAACTATATATTGATGACCAAACGTTGGAGAAGGTTAGTGATGATTGGGATTACTCTCCAAAGTTGTATTGGTTAAAAAATAACTCGTTGCACTTCTTTTCTTATGCCTGGAGTGTTGGAGAAAAACCCATTGAGCCATTGTTTTCAAGTGCAAATGGTGTGTATAGTGCATCATTTAACTACACTTTACCTGCTTCTACTTATGAGAATAATGATGCGGAAAAGCAGCCTGATATAATCTTCGCTATTATGCCTGAGAGGTCTAAGAGCGATGGTGAAGTATCGTTGCAGTTCTATCATGCTTTGTCGGCAATTCAATTCAAATTGGGTGAAATATCGGAGGATTTTAAAGTATCGAAAGCTATTGTCTCTTTGGTAGATGTTTGCTCAGAAGGAAGTTGCGTTTTACAATACCCAATGTCTAATAGTAGAGTATGTACGTGGAATTATCCGACAACGAGCACTGGCATGACATATACCGAGACAATATTTGAGAGTAATGATAATGTAGTTGCAGATGATAGTGAGAATTTCCTAATGATTCCGCAGAGCTTGAAAAGTAGTACTGCATCATTAAAAATTTCACTGCATGTAGGAGAGAAATTATATGAGTACGAGAAACCATTGAAGGATTTAAACGATCAATGGTTACCAAACTACAGATATATTTATACCTTCTCTGTAACAAAGGAGTCGGTAGAAGTAAGTGTGGATGATAATTACACTGTTGATGTAAAGAATGATGTGAAGATTCAGAATGTTGGTTATTCCACATCATACATAAGAGCGGCTATTGTTGGGTATTGGTCTATAATAAATAGTGATGGAGTAGAGGAGATTGTTGCATCGTGGGATATTAATGATGAAACAACAGGTACATTGGTAAAGCCTGCTGATTGGGATCTTTATTGGGAGGAAAAGAATGGGATATATTATCATTTAACTCCTGTTACTCCCGGTAATTATACCGATGTCCCATTATTTACCAAATATACATTGACCAAGACAACCGGACCGGTAAATGGATCTAAGTTAAATATTCATGTAGTGACTCAGGCAATAGATTCTGATGGTAATATTGCCAAATTAAATTGGCCTGATGCGCCGATGTGGGAGTAGTAGATTATGAAGAGTAGGTTTATAAAGTATCATATAATAGTTTTGGTATTGTTGTATAGTAATGTATTGTATGCACAATTGCCAACTCAAGGTAAGTGGGGAACATATAAAGGTGTGGTGGATGCACCTGCAGGAGAGACCGTTGTAGAACTTACCGGAGATGTTGAAATGTATGGAGTTATTCGTATTCTTGCTGGGTCAACTCTGAAGATTATCAGTAAGAAGGATGTGACAATTAAGAATGTCAATGTTATGAATCCCTCCGACAACTATAATAATCCGGGTCGTTCCAGATTCTTTACCAATCGTGGAACGTTGATTATAGAGGGACAGGATGGGGCTACAATAACTCTTGATGGAGGAGCTGATTATACATGGAGTGATTACAACCTTTCTGTGGGGCCTAAAGGAAGAAAACTTGCAGAAATGATAGCAAATGAGGGAACTTTAATGTTTAATAATGTAATTATTCAAGATGTAAATACAGATGATCCAAAAATTTCGGAGAATGGGGGTGCTATTTTAATTTCCAATGCTGCAACATTAGGAACTACAAAATTAGAGAATTGTACTATTCAACGTTGCTATGCTCCGTTAGGAAGTGCCATTATGATAGGCTCCCAAACCAACTCTATAGATTATAAACCGGATGATTATAAAGTAGAGTTAGTAAATTCATTGATTCAGCATTGTGTATCAGGAGCATCAACAGGAAGTAATTCAGGTGGAACAATTAGAACCTATGGTAATACAGTATCCAATCTATATTTAACCAACACAACTTTTAGTGAAAATTACGCAAAGAGAAACACTAAAATTACTAATACACTTACCGATGATGGTAATGGAGGAGCCCTTTTTTGGAATGCTCACGGAAGCGATTTTTATGAATCTGTATGTTATATTGATGGATGTAAATTCTTGAATAATAAGTCTGACGATCGTGGCGGAGCAATAAAATCGCAAGGTTCTTTAAAGTTTGTTAATAATAAAACACTGCTCAAAGGTAATATGGCCCCTTATGGAGGAGGATTGTATGTTGAGGGATATCATGGAGGAGCAAACCAGGTGGCAGGAGCCAGTAATATTCAAGTTGATCTAAATGAGTTTCTTGAACTGCAAGATAATATCTCAATGCCTGCATCAGATACTGATATGGGTAATGGAGGTGGTATTGAATTTTATTTCAGTAATGCTATGGACTTGAATAAAGGTTCAAAAATTACAATCAATTTTGATGGTGCAATTATCAATGGTAATGTTACAACAGGAAATGGTGGAGGTATCCATATAGAGAATGCAACAGATCCATTAATGGAGTATGAAATTCTTATCAATCTGAATTATGGAGAGTTGACAAATAATTCTGCGGTTAATGGAGGAGGTGTATATATCTCTAAGGGTAATGTAACATCGAACAATATTGGTGGTAAAGTTCTTTTGGTTGATAAAAATGTAGTTACTGATAATGGAGCCGGAATTTGTATTATTGATGGTGGAATGTCTATGGCAAATGGAACCATTTCCAATAATAAAATAACCGGAGATGGTAATGGAGCCGGAATATATGTCCTAAATGGTGATTTCACTATGGAAGATGGTGCTATAAGCTACAATACAACAAGTAAAAATGGTGGAGGTGTATATGTTGACGGAGGTAATTTTACTATGGATAACGGAACATTAAGCTATAATATTATAACCCTTGATGGTGGTGGAGCCTATGTTGTTGGAGGTGGTAGTTTTGAGATGAATGGTGGAACCATTGCATCGAACAGTACCAATGGCGGAAATGGTGGTGGAGTTTACATTACAGGAGGTGATTTTGTCATAAATTCAGGTTCAGTTTCAGGCAATGAAGCGTATAAGAATGGTGGAGCTGTGTATATTGTAGGAGGTGGTAGTTTGACTATGGCGAATGGCACTATTTCCAAAAATAGAACATCAATAGAAGATGGTGGAGGAATATATATCAATGGAGGTAATATTGAAGTTTCCGATGGAGCTATAATTGAAAATGTGTCAGGTGCAAATGGAGGAGGTCTATGTTTGCTGGATGGAACTGTAGAGATGGGAAAAGGCCGTATATCCAACAATGAATCAAGTATGTATGGCGGTGGAGTATATGTATATAATTCTATAGTAGACTCTCCGCAGACTGTTAATTTTAGTGGTGGTTCTTTGGTTGGTAATAGCTCTAAATATGGAGCAGGAGTGTGTGTAAATGGAAATATCTCTCTTGTTATCGGTAATGTTGAGATTGCGGAGAATGTGTCAGTAAATGGAGGAGGTGCAGCACTTTTAAATGGAGCTTCTGTATTGTTCGGAAAGGGAGAGATTAAGAATAATAGGGCTTTGAAGAGTGGTAGTGAAGTGCTCACTTCGGCGTATCAAAAGGAGATTGATGAGGTGAACGGAATAGGTGGAGGAATATATTTAAGTAGTAATACAACTCTTACCTTTACTGAGATTGAAAGTTTAGGACTCTTTGGAAATTTTGCTGATAATGGTGCAGATGAGATTTTTGCAAATGGTAAAAATACAAGTGTTGATCTTCCAAATGTAAAGAATATGGCTTTAACCGGTTATCCGGGAGCAAGTAATTTGAAATGGATGGAGGATTATATTACAAACGATATCAATTATGGTAGTGGCACCAAAATAAAGGGTTCTTTATGGGATGCTGATCATGAAAATATGCGATATCGTGATTCTGAGAATCCGTTTGAAGTGATGGTATCAGGCAATGTTGTAAAATTGGAGAATTATGTGAGTTTGGCTATTGGATATGAGATTCTCTATATTACCATTATCAAGAATGGTTTGGCAAAAGGTGAAAGTGCTATTTTTAATCTTAAACGTGGAGATCAAAACAACTTTAACATAATAATGACAGGAACCGATGA
>CAZMOG010000038.1:0-14727 GCA_964567845.1 uncultured Odoribacter sp.
AGCCATCGAAACCAAGGAATTAAACTTCCATCTGGAGCAAGTGCAGGACTTCACTGCAACCCCCATGACCGTGGCCACAACAATCTACGCCACAGGCTATCATCCATACTCACTAAAGCGCATAAAGGTTGCAAGAAACGAGGAGGAGAAGAAGAATCAGAACATATTTTTCTTCTGGTATAAGCAAGAGTATAAAGAGAGAATCATTAAGATTCTGACAAAAATGGGACGCAAAGACCTGATTAAAAGGCTCTACAACAAATAACCTCTACTTTGAAAGTTCCACGGCGCGAATCATGTCCTGTTGCGCCTTTTTATATTCGGCAAGCTTTATATAGGCAGCTCCACGATTGAAGTATGCCTTTGCATTCGATGGATCAATCAACAAAGATTGCGAGTAGTCAGCAACAGCCTTGTCATACTCTCCCAACTTCTGATATACCGCTGCTCTACAGAAAAACAATCCGCTCGAATTCAAACCAAACTCCTTAGCCTGCTTAATCTCCATCGAGACACCTCTGCCCAAATCCAAAGCCTTGGTGAAATCGCTTAAAGCCCCATACAAATCCTCCATCTTAAAACGCACCATTCCACGATAGTGATATGCCATAAGAAAGTTAGGCTGAAGCGCAATTGCCTGAGTATAATCTTTTATTGCACTTGAGTAATCCTGAAGATTTTCATTGACAATTGCTCTGTTGAAGTATGAGTCGGCATGATCGGGATGTGCATTCAACACAAAATTGAAATCCTTTAACGCCTCTTCATACTTACCGCAACGAGCCATTGCAATACCCCTGTTATAAAAAGCAGGGTGCCATGTCGGATCGGTTTGACAAATTGCACCAAATGTTGCTGCAGCTCCGATATTATCGTTCTGCAACAGCAAATTCATTCCCTTTGCATTCTCGCGTCGCGACTCCAAATGACACGACGTGAGCATAATGCAACATACGAACACTACAATATGGTACAAACTTTTCACGACACAAAGTTACAAAAATTGAACATTACTCCAAATATCTTGTAACACCGCCACTTATCTGTAACAACGATATCTCGCACACCTTGGTATCATACTCGGCAGCCAACAAACGCTCCTCGGCATCCAAAAGGCTCTTTTGTGCCTCACGCATCTCAATTCCCGACAAATCACCAAGCATATATCGCTCCATGGCAATCTCCATATTCTCAAGAGCTGTAACTACATTCTGGCGCTCCAAATTCAACAACTCAAGATTATTGGTGTAGGCATTCCACAAATCACTGAAATCTGCACGAAGAGCCAGCTTCAACTCCTGACGCTGCAACTCAGCCTTCTCAATCTGCAAACGGGCATTTCTTCTTTCACGTGTACGGTTTCCATCGAAGATATTGATTCCTAAGGTAACTCCGGCATTGAATCCCAAATTATTTCTACGCTCAACAGTTCCGGCTCCATAGCGATTCAAGGTATAACCATAACCTCCATTAACCCTTAAATATGGATAGTTTCTTGACTTAACTGTTTTATAATCAAGCTCAGACAAACGCTTATTCTGATCCGCATAGATCAACTCTGCATTGGTCTTAAGAGTTGACTCCCAAAGAGCATCGAAATCCAAATCATCATAGATTAGAATATTGGTATCAACAACACCCACCAACTCCTCTACATTCATATTGGCCATCAACTCGTTAAGAGTGATTCTTGCACTCTGCAACTCCTCTTGCTGCTTCATGTATTGTGCACTATCGGCATTGAAATCAACCTTTGCCTGCTGATAATCCAAGCGCGAAAAGTTTCCAATCATATATCGAGCCTCAACAATTCTCAAACGCTCCTTTGACAAATTCATTGCATAGCGGAAATTCTTCAAACGGATTGTCTGCTGAATTAAATTGTAATAACTCGATGTCAATTGAGCAATAAAATCCTCTAAAGCTATACGGGTCGAGGTCTTACCCTGCATCTCCAACTCCTTCAAGCGTTTGTAGTTGGTATTGACACTGAAGCCATCAAAAATTGTCCAATTCAAATTCAAACCGACATTTACTGTGTGGTCAAATTCGCCATGAACAGTGGTCTCGACACCCGAAGTTCTATCTTTAGTGGTTGTACTGTTATCAATGCCGGTTGAGTAACCTGCCGACAAATCCAATGTAGGCAAATAGCCTGCATTACCCAAAGTAACATTATTACTGCTCTGTTGCTCCTGATTCTTTACAATCAAAAGCGAATAGTTATTCTGCAACCCTGCCTCCAAACACTCCTTCAAGCCAAACTGATGCTTAGCCTGAGCACTCACCGCCAATGACACAACGCTGAGCAACAGGGACATTATGGTATATTTCATTAATCGCATCTCACTAAATTTTATGATTCAACCACCTCGCGTTTTGTAGAGATATAGCTGTAAATAGCAGGAACCACATACATTGTAAACACCGTAGATACCAGCATACCTCCTACAACGGCAATACCCATGGCAATTCGCTGATTACAACCCTCACCACTCGCATAGGCCAATGGAATCAATCCCAAAATGGTAGAGGTACTGGTCATAAGAATCGGTCTCAATCTTTGGAGCGAGGCCTCGCGGATTGCAACCATCTTATCAATTCCCGCCTCCTGCTTCTGATTGGCAAACTCTACAATCAAAATACCGTTCTTAGCCACCAAACCGATAAGCATAATGATACCAATCTGACTGAAGATATTCATGGTAATTCCATATATCTTCATAAATATCAACGCTCCCGCAATAGCCAACGGCACTGTAAGCATAATGATCAACGGATCCTTGAAACTCTCGAACTGAGCTGCCAAAATCAAATAAATCAACACAATAGCCAACAAGAAGGCAAACATCAAACTTGATGAACTTTCACGGAACTCTTTTGAATCGCCCGAAAGTGCAGTTCTGAAGGTATCATCGAGCACCTCGGCAGCAATCTTATCCATCTCCTCCAATCCCTGACCAATGGTATATCCATCAGCCAAACCGGCAGAGACTGTTGCCGACACAAAACGGTTGTAACGATACAACTTCGGAGGTGCAATTCCTCCCTCAAGCTCAATCAAGTTATCCAATTGAACCATATCGCCATTATCGTTTCTGATATAGATAGCCTTCAAATCTGCAGGTTTGTTTCTCTGCTGACGATTAATCTCGCCCAATATCTCATACTGCTTTCCATTCAAATAGAAGTAACCCATACGCTGACCGCTCAACCCATACTGCAATGTCTGAGCAATATTTCTTGTAGAGACTCCCATTGTGGCAGCCTTATCGCGATTAATATTGATTCGCGCCTCCGGCTTACTGAACTTCAAGTTCACATCGGCCATACGGAAAACAGGATTATCATAAACCTTGGCCAAGAAGGTAGGCAAAACCTCCTGCAACTTTTCAATATTTGTTGCTTGAAGCACATACTGGACAGGCATACCGCCTCGACGACCTCCTATCGAGGTTTGCTGTTGCACGAACGAACGAGCCATTGTTTTGGTACTTACCGCTTTGGTAATTGCAGAAGCAACCTCCATCTGGGTATAATCACGCTCATTAATATCCTTCAATGTTATCTGAACATTACCGCTTCCGCTCCATACACGCGCAGTAACTGCCTCGGCATCGGGGACCAATGAATCAACCAATTGATTGATATCCTCGGTATAATCTCGCATATACTCGTATGTAACACCCTCGGGGCCACTTGTATTAATGGTAATTCTTGAACGGTCCTCAAGAGGTGCTGTCTCGGCAGGAATAACATTCCACAACCACACAATAACCACAAGCATAACACCGGTAATTGCAATAGCAATCCAACGATGTTTCATAAAGCTATCAAGAGTCTTTGCGTACCATTTGTTCATACCTTCAAAGAATGGCTCGGTCTTTTTATAGAACCAATTCTTCTCCTTTCTGCGCTTCAACAATTTGGTTGAAAGCATTGGAGTAAAGGTCAACGCAGCAAACGAAGATATGATTACCGCTCCCGATACCACAATACTAAACTCCTTGAACAAACGTCCGGTACTACCCTCCATAAAGACAATCGGGAAGAATACGGCAACAAGGGTAACCGTTGTCGAAATAACCGCAAAGAAAATCTCCTTTGCTCCCTCAATTCCGGCAGCAACAGGACGCATCCCCTTCTCAATTCTAACATAGATATTCTCGGTCATTACAATTGCATCGTCAACCACAAGACCTACCGCCAAAACGATAGCCAACATCGACAACACATTTATCGAGAAGCCGGCTACATACATAACGAAGAAGGCTCCCACAAGCGACACAGGAATAACGATACATGGAATAAGGGTTACACGCCAGTCACGCAAGAACAGGAAGATAATCAGAATTACCAGGATAAATGCAACATAGATGGTCTCTTCAACCTCGGCAATTGATGCACGAATAAACTTTGTATTATCGAATCCGTAGCTATATGTCACATCTTCAGGTAAATCCTTCTCCATCTGCGCCATTCTTTGATAAACGGCATCGGCAATATCAATATGGTTTGCTCCCGGCTGAGGAACTACAACCACACCGACCATCGGCACACCATTCATCTTCATATAGCTCTTAATATCGGCAGCCGACAACTCCGCTCTACCAATATCACTGAAACGAACAATACGATTATCATCCTCGCGAATAATCAAGTCATTAAACTCTTGAGCCGTGTGCATCAATCCCATTGTTCTGATTGAAAGCTCAATTGTATTTCCCTCAATACTTCCTGAAGGCAACTCGACATTCTCTTTCTCTACCGCGCTTCGTACATCGGTCGGGGTAATTCCATAACCGGCCATCTTAACGGGGTCAAGCCATAAGCGCATTGCATAACGTTTCTCTCCCCAAATCGAAACACTACTTACATCAGAAATGGTCTGCAACTGCTCCTTTACTGTCAAATCGGCAATCTCACTAAGCTCCAAAAGCGAACGCTTGTCACTCTGAAGTGCCACCATCAAAATGGGCGAGGCATCGGCATCGGCCTTTGATACAGTTGGAGGGTCACAATCTCGTGGCAAATATCTCTGCGCTCTTGACACCTTATCACGCACATCATTGGCAGCAGTCTCCAAATCAACCGACAACTCAAACTCAACAGTAATACGGCTGCTTCCATAACTACTGACACTTGAAAGCGAACGGATTCCAGGAATACCGTTAATATTCTGCTCAAGCGGTTCTGTAATCTGATTCTCAATTACATCGGCATTCGCTCCCGGATACGAGCAGCTTACCGAAATAATCGGATTATCGACCGAAGGGTACTCACGCACTCCCAAAAAGCTATAACCAATCATTCCGAAAAGAATGATTATCAAAGTCATAACCGTTGCAAGTACCGGACGTCGTATGCTTAACTCTGATATATTCATCTTCTGCCCAATTATTCAACGTTATCCAATGTTACCTCCAAACCGGTTCTCAACTGCAAAGTACCCGAAGTGATAATTGTATCACCAACCTGCAAACCACGCAAAACCTGAACCTCTCCATCGGTTCTAAGTCCCGTAATAATCTCAACCGGCATGGCCTTGCCCGATTTATATACAAACACCTTATCTTTACCCATCTCAGGAACAATTGCCTGTGCAGGGATTGCCAGCGCATCTTGAATCTCCTGTGTCTTAAGGGTAATACTTGCATAGCGTCCCGGAAGTATTTTACCATTTTCGTTTGGATAGATTGCACGAGCTGTATATTGGTGCAACGCAGGGTCAATCGACGACTCCACCGCATAAACCTGAGCAGGGAAAGCCTCAACAACTCCAACAATATTAAAATCAAGATTTGTACCACGCTTAACCTGGTCGGCATAGCGCTCAGGAACCGAGAACTCTACCTTTAGGGGCGAGGTCTTGGTCAATTTTGCAACAACCAACGATGGTGATGCATACGCACCAACACTTATCTGACGCAAACCAATCACTCCATCGAACGGAGCACGAAGCTCTGTATGAGCAATGTTCGCCTTAACAATATCAATATCGGCCATCAAGGTTGCCAAATCGGTCTTTACCTGCTCGTATGCCTCGCGACTCACAGCATCGCGCTCCAACAATGCACACTGACGATAAACTCTGTCCTCGGCAAGTTTTACCTGCGAGGTCAATCTTGCCAACTGTGCCTGCAGATGATCATCGTTAACTTTGGCAAGCAGATCTCCCCTCTTTACGCGGGTTCCCTCCTCAAAGTTGATTGCCACAACCTTACCCGATGTCTCAAAAGACAAATCAACCTCCTCGTCGGGCATCAAGACTCCCACTGTACGATACTCATCAATAAGCATCTTAGGTTTAATCAATAAACCATTCACATTTAGAATCTGCTTCTTCTGTGTTTTAACTACCGGAGCTTCGCTCAGCTCATCATTAACCTTTGGTCTTTGTGAATAGATTCCGCCAACTATCATTGCAATAGCCGCAGCACCTATTACCATCCATTTTAGCCCTTTTTTCATTATCTGATTTTTATAAATTTTACAACACACACCTAACACAAATTTAGACAAAAAACGGAATGCAAAGTTTATATTGCATTCCGTTTTTCCAACTTATCAAGCAAACAGTTCTATACCAGTTCTATACCGGCCTCTACGCACTCTTTTCGCATCTCTTCGGGCCAAATTGAGCTTTGAATTTCACCCACATGAGCCTTTCTCAAAAGGTACATACACAAACGAGACTGACCTACTCCTCCTCCCAAAGTGTACGGCAACTGACCTGATAATAGCTTTTTATGAAAAAATAACTCCTTCTTGAACTCCTGATTTCGAATCTTCAATTGGCGCTCCATTGCCTCCTGATCCACTCGGATACCCATACTTGAAACCTCGAACGAACGCTCCAAAACTGGATTCCATAGCAATATATCGCCATTCAAACCGGCATATCCCTCTTCATTTTCAGTACTCCAATCATCATAATCGGCAGCACGACCATCATGGATTGTTCCGTTAGACAACTCGCCTCCTATTCCTATGATAAATACCGCACCATACTCTTTAGCTATGGCATCTTCACGTTCCTTCGGAGTAAGGTTTGGATACCTCTGCAATAACTCTTCTGCATGTATAAAGAATATCTCCTCGGGTAGAATTGGTTTAATTTGAGGAAATTCAACATACACCTTATTCTCGGAAACCTTGATTGCCTCGTAAATTCTACGAACAATCTTCTTCAAATAGGCAACATTTCTATCCTCCTTGCGAATAACCATCTCCCAGTCCCACTGATCTACATACAATGAGTGCAAATTGTCCAAATCTTCATCCGGACGCAAAGCATTCATATCTGTGTAGATTCCTCGTCCCGGCTCAATATTCAATTCACCTAGTTTCAACCTCTTCCATTTTGCCAACGAATGAACAACCTCGGCCGGACTGTCATTCATTGACTTAATCGGGAATGTAACCGGGCGCTCAACACTGTTCAAATCATCATTAATTCCGGTACCCTTCATAACCACCATCGGCGCGGTGACACGAAGAAGTGCCAACTGCGCCGAAAGGTTTTCCTGAAACATATCCTTTACGTGCTTAATTGCACGCTCGGTATTTTCAACTGAGCCCAGAATATTCCTATATCCTGCAGGTTTAATTAAAGTCATATCTGACTAATGCTCAATATTACTTATTCAAGTTTGCAATAGCTGTATCAATCTGAGTCTTCAACTCGGTAGCATCGGTATTTGTGTTAGATGTGCTGATTGCCTGCATGCAAAGTTCCAAAGCCTTGTTATATGCAGCCAAAGCCTCAGCCTTTCCAGCCTCAAACTTCTCCTTATCGGTATTCATAACCTTTGTTGCAGCCTCCTGAACCTTAACACCGTTGTTGAAGATCATCTGAGCCATGATTGTCATTCCCTGTGATTTGAAACCACGGTTTGTCATAGCTATAACCTTGTTGTAAGCTGCCTCTGCCTCTGCAACCTTATTTGCCTTCTGAGCTGCCTGACCCTCCAATAAATAGTGGGTAGCATACATCTTCTCCAATGAAGCATTGTTTGGAACAGCCTTCATTGCAGTCTCGATCTCTGCAATATATTTAGCGTCATCGCCCTGAGCCTTATAAACCTTAGCCTTAGCAGAATAAGCCGATGCTACTTTATATTTAGCAGCAATTGCCTTGTCATAGTAAGCAATAGCCTCCGCATACTTTTTAGCCTTATTGGCAGCTGTAGCAGCATTGTAGCAACATGCAGCATCAGCATAGTTATTAGCCTTCAAATAGGCATCCCACTGAGTGTAAGCCTCAACATAGTTTTTTGCCTTCCAAGCTGCATTTCCTGCATTCTTAGCCTCCGGATTTTGAATCTCCTGTGCGAAAACATGTCCTGCCATCAAAGCAGAGACAACCAAAAGTAAAATCTTTTTCATTGCTTTTTTGTATCTGTTTTGTTTAATGTTTGTTCACCTTTATTTCAAGGTGCGAAATTATTAATATATAATTAAAAATCAAAATTGTAGTAGTTAAAAAAGTATAACTCGCAAAATTTCTTCCAAACATTCTGCGTCAACGTCGTCAAACGAGGCCTCTTCACGGCTATCTATATCCAAACAGCCGAAAATATTTCCCTCCTCGTCACGAAGTGGCACTACAATCTCGCTCTTTGACAATGAACTGCACGCAATGTGACCGGGGAATTGGTCCACATCGGGTACAACCACAGTCTTGCCGGAATCGATTGATGCCCAGCAAACTCCGGCATGTCTTTTAAGTAACTGACACGCTACCGGTCCCTGGTACGAACGCACAATCAAGTCCTCGTCTATCAAAACATAGACACCGGTCCAAAAGTAGTATGGCATGGTTTCGTGCAGAACAGCCTCGATTGTTGCCAAACGCGCCCACACATCACCCTTTACACATACATACATCTTCATCTTCTCGAGCGCCTGCTCATACAGTGCTCTCTTCTCATTCTCTATCATAACTTTACACTTTTACTAAACTTCCCGTTAAGCTGCCTTCGGCATCTTTTCCACCTCGCGGCTCAGCATAAGCCCAACAAGCTTGTCTTCTGCCTTCGCTCAACTACACTTCGTTACGTTTTCGCTAATAAGGGGGCTTTACTCGCTTACGCTCGTTAACTCCTAACTGGTCACTCCTAACTAAAAAAGGGGGTTCAATATCACATATCCCCCCCTAAATTACAATAAAATGAAAAAAATTTTTGATTATCATAGTCGTTGCGGACTATAATACCTTTGTTTGATTATTTAATGTTAACCAAAACCTCCTTCAAGAAATTGTACCAACGCTCAACACTTGGAATGTAGCACTTCTCATCGGGCGAGTGAACACCTGCCAAGGTTGGTCCGGTTGAAATCATATCCATTCCCGGGTACTTCTCCAAGAACAAACCACACTCCAAACCTGCGTGGATAGCTGTAACCTGAGGCTCCTTACCATTGTAAACCTTCTTGAACGAAGCTACAACAGCCTTCAACAACTCAGAATCCGGATTTGGATCCCAACCCGGATATCCATCGCCATGCTGAACCTCTGCTCCGATAATCTCGAACGCAGCACCTACTGCACGTGCAATCTCCTTCTTCTGTGAATCGATAGCACTACGCTGACTGGTCTGAATATAAACCTTATTACCCTCGATAACCTTGATTGAAGCCAAGTTTGTACTGCTCTCAACCAATCCCGGCATCTTGGCACTCATTGTCTGAACTCCATGAGGACAAGCCAACAAAGCATTAACCAAATCAATAGTACACTTAGCTGTCATGCTCTCAGCAGGAACCTCAACACTCTCAATATCAACCTTTACTCCCGGATCTGTCAATGCAGCAACTCTTGCACACTCGGCTGAATAGCAATTAACTGCAACGCATACATCCTCTTTATATTTAGCATCGAATACAATCACAGCATCGGCCTCGCGCGGAATTGCATTTCTCAAATTACCACCCTTAATGGTTGCAATCTTAGCACCATAATTCTTAGCGCACTCCCACAAGAAGTTAGCCAACACCTTAAGTGCATTTGAACGTCCCTTATCAATCTCACCGCCTGAGTGCCCCCCCTGCAAACCACGAACAGAAACATTCACTGCAAACTGTCCTGCTGCAACAGCCTCGGTCTGATATGGATAGGTAATAACAGTATCCATTCCACCTGAACAACCGATAAAGATAATATCCTCGTCCTCGGAATCAAGATTCAAAAGTTTCTTTCCTGTAAAGAATCCTGACTGCAAACCGTATGCACCGGTCAAACCGGTCTCCTCATCCACAGTAAACAAAGCCTCAATCTTTCCATGAGCAACGCTCTTATCTGTAAGGATAGCCAAAGCAGCAGCAACTCCCATACCATCGTCAGCACCAAGAGTTGTACCTGTAGCCTTTACCCAATCGCCATCGATCCATGGAACGATAGGATCATTATCGAAATCGTGAACAGTATCGTTATTCTTCTCGCAAACCATATCCATGTGAGCCTGAAGCACAACTGTAGGAAGCTCCTCGTAACCCGGGGTTGCCTGACCAATCATAAGGATATTTCCAAGCTCATCCTTCTTTGCCTCCAAACCATTCTCGGCGGCAAAGTTCATTAAAAACTCAATAATCTTTCCCTCTTTCTTTGATGGGTGAGGTACTTGACAAATCTGCTCAAAGATTGTCCAAACCTTTTTCGGCTCTAAATTCTCTAAAACTCCCATAATTTTATTGTTTTATTTATTGTTTTATTACTCCTAACTCCTAACCGGTCACTCCCAATTCTTCGAAAAACTCGGGGACTGTACTATTGACCAGCTCAATCGCCTCGGCAAATGGTATATCCAATCTACCCCCTGAAGCATTCCTGTGACCTCCGCCATTAAAATACTTCTCGCACCACAAATTCACCGGAATATCACCCTTCGAGCGCATTGAAATCTTCACCTTATCCTTACGCTCGGTAATCATTACCGAAACCTTCACACCCGATATCGAGAGCGGGATATTCACAACACCCTCCAAATCGCCATCCTTATAATTATAGTGCTCAAGCTCCTGCAAACTAACCGGAATAATTGCAATCGGATAATCGGAACGAACCTGCAAATCATTTAATATGACATTACCGGTTAACCTAAGTTTATCCAGGGTAGCCACCTGATAGATATTCGAATAGACATAATCCCTATCCAAACCCTGCTCCAGCAAATCAGCCACCGTTCTATACAACTCCGGATCTTTGGCAGAATGGTTAAAATTACCGGTATCGGTACTGATTCCCGCATAAAGGGCATTGGCCATATCGGGAGTAATAACCTCCTTACCCCAAATTGCCTTTATAACCTTATAGAGCAACATACAGGTTGCAGGATTCCCTGCCTCCGAGATAGTTATATCAACGGGCGAGGGCTCAAGATGGTGATCTATCATCACCTTTTTACCCATAAACGCCTCGGTCAACGGCTGCAACTCCCCCTCGCGATCGGGGTGATTATGGTCCATCATAAACAGAACATCGGCAGCCATCATATAGCTCTGACACAACTCCGGCTCCTGTCTGTTCGAGATAACGCTCTTCGCTTTGGGCAAAAACTGCAGATACTCGGGCACAGAATCACAAATAAGAATCTGATTATGAATGCCCAACTTATCCAGCATCATGCTCAAAGCTCCGCAAGATCCCACAGCATCGCCATCGGGCGAGATATGCGGAATAATCACCGCCCTCTTCACCCCTCCGCCAACTAAAAGTTCGCGCAACTGCTCTATTTTCTCACTCAAATCGCCCATAGTAGGTGCAAATTTAATGAAACAACAACTAACAACCAAAGTTTACAACAAGATTTAACAATTTAATTCATATCTTTGCAACACTATGGAGAATAAGGAATTGATACAGTTACAGAACGACCCTATGGGGCAAGCGATATATGACTATTACAACGGCAATAAGGTTGGAAAACTGCGTGTACTATCATCACAATTCGATGAAGATGAGATACCAGTAAAGGAGCTGTTTCGCGATTTCGACTCCATGCCCTACATTGAGCAGGTTGCACTTACAATGAGCGAGGGCTCAATTCTCGATGTTGGCGCCAGAAGCGGATGCCACTCTCTTGCCCTTAAGAAGATGGGAAAACAGAGCAAGGCAATCGATATTTCACCAATATCTGTTGCCATAATGAAGGACCAAGGTATTGATGCCAAACAGATTAACCTTTACGACGAGAGTTTCACCGAGCAATTCGACACAATGCTCTTCCTAATGAATGGCTCAGGAATAATTGGCACTCTTGAAAACATGGGCAACTTCTTTAACCGAGTTCGTAAAATGCTGAAACCGGGAGGTATGATTCTTATGGACTCGAGTGACTTACGCTACCTTTTCGAAGAAGAGGATGGTTCTTATATGATTGATTTGGCAGATGGCTATTATGGTCAGGTTGACTTCCAAATGGCATACAAAGAGTGCATGGGCGAACCTTTCGATTGGCTATACATTGATTTTGATACACTTGCATATTACGCAGAGCAAAATGGCTTTAAGGCCGAGATTGTAGCCGAGGGCGACCACTACGACTACCTCGCAAAACTCACATCAAAAACTACACTATAATTTTTACAGACTCCCTACAACCATAAACGGTATTATTAAAGGGCACAAAGAGACTAACCAGTGCATTTGCATTAATATTGCCATGCATAGCACAGGTATTTTGAGGTAAATAGTTTCCATATAAGCGTATAACAACAACTTTTGTTGTTTATCATCGCTCAAATCCAAAAGCCTTTGAAATATTTTATTATTTATGGCAAAACATCCCTGACTCTCAATAGTTAAGGGGATATAGAATGGGAACATTCCGTATTTAAAGAGACTCGATGAAACACCAGAATGAATCAAAATTCCTCTTCTCTCAGCATTACTATTGGTTTCACTAAGCCCCTTAAGTTTGAGACTTGGATATTTACCTCGCATTTTATGGAACCCCATAACTCGAAACATACCAACGCTTGAACAATTACTTCCCGGGGCATTACTTATCTTAGCTCTCCACGCACGATTTCCCTTTCCACATCCATGAGAACACAACGTTCGATAAAGTACCTTTTCATTAACGCAATCGTATATCCAAAACCTCGGTTTACCGGAATGCTCACAGAAAATCACAAAGGACAACGATATCTGTTCGCATATTATTCTCTTTAGCATAACTCTTTACCTTCTCAATCGCCTCGTCTGAAGGCCTGGAATTTCCATACAGAATGCCGTTACACAAAACCAATAGGGCTACCAACACACCCAACATAATTATCCACCTACGTGTTCTCATAATTCAATTTTTTAGAGTTTGTATCTCACTCCCTAAAACAGTCGCTCAGACAAAAAGTGGAAGCCTACGCATATTTATTGCTACTGTTAATGAAATGATATAGTTTGGATGGCGCCCTTCAATAATGCACATGTCTTAAGATGTTTAATAGCTTCTTTTGTGACTGGTCTATGTTTTTGAAATGTAATTTGTAAATTCAACGCTAATGCATAGTTATCAAAAAAAGCCCATTACTTCACCACGAACGAAACACAATCCTCCAACATCAACTTTATCCGCCTTAACTCATCATGACAACTTAAATCAACTACTATACACCTGCCCTCACACCCATGCTGCCTTAAAACCGCAAGTTCCGCATTAAACGGAGAGTCATCCAACCAATAAAAATCCTCATCAAAGCAGATAGCATCAGTCTTCAACACATCGAAAGTAGTTAGCTTTATACCCTCCAGTCTCTCAATGACATTATAATCATAGAATTGGGACAAATATCTTAACGGACCATTTGCATCTCCCTTACAATGAGTAGTCAACCAATAACAGTCAAAATGCGTAGTTACATACTCTATAAACTCCTCGGCAAACTCCGGCACCCTCACACGCTTTGTATGCAACAATACCCCATCAATGTCCATATACAATTTTGGGTTCATAATAAGAATGAAAGAGCTTTAACACCCCCTCGAGACAATATTTTCAAAACACCTAAATCCAGGATGAGCTCTATAAGCTTCCTCACATCCTTTAGGTACATACAACACACAATCTTGTGGCACCTTAGCAAAACAATTATCACCCACCACTATTCGTTCTACATCTTTCATTCTGACATAAATTTCTTTCAGCATTACACATCCTACGGGCAGGTTAATATTAATCTAAATCCTAAATTGCTATAACTACCGTAAAAACTTTCATTTGATGTTTTACTAATTTCAGAAGATGATGATAAATAATTTCCTCCAAAGCAATAATATGATTCATTTATCATTTCACTTACATTCCCACTCATATCATAAATTCCCAATTCGTTAGGAGCCTTAGTTTTTACATTATTTCTTGAAGAAGCATTTGCAGAATACCAAGCTACATCTCCAGGCGTATTGCTCCCACAGTAAGTGTAATTTTGTGACTTTTTCCCACCTTTGGCTGCATAAAGCCATTGATCCTCCGATGGAAGCGAAAAATTCAGTTTAGTTATATTATTAATCTTTTCAATAGTACTAATTGCTGACTGCTGAGAGATATTAACTTTAGGAAACATAGATGAAGAGGTAGAGCCGTTAACAGAATTATACAAAGCCTCCGTAACTTCAGTCTCTCCAATCAAGAAAAAACCTCCCGAGTATCCATCTACAGGAATCATCTTAAATTCGACGCCACTAGCTTTAACATATAAACCTGTACGCCAATTATTATGCGAACT
>CAZMOG010000038.1:14827-17382 GCA_964567845.1 uncultured Odoribacter sp.
ACCATTGTAGAACGTAATGTAAATCTTGTCGCCATTTGTCCATGACGAAGTAGTTGTTCGTGTCTGAACTTTTACGCCATTGGATTGTTGGTCGAACCCTACTACATCTCCAACGAACTCCATTGGAATGGTGTGAGTAGTTTGTTCGTTCTGTGTTTTGTTCTGTTCTAAATCAAGAAAGTCTTCATCAGAACATGATCCTAATGCAAAGCATACGCCTGCTAATAGAAGCCCATTTGTAAAAAAACGAATATGTTTCATATCAATTTGAATGTTGTTAATTTATTGCCAATTATAATCTGCTCCGTATTCTTTTTTTGAGATAGTTCCTGAGGAACTCTTTGTTGTGTCATAATTCTTATCAGAACTATATCCTGTAATCGAGACCGTAACGCCAGAACTTGAAGAGTTATCCCAGTTCTTGTCGCTTTGATACCCAGAGATAGAAAGAGTTGTACCACTTGCAGTATTCGTGTCGTAATTCATATCAGAACCGAAACCGATTATGGTAAGACTACCTGTAGAATTACCCATATTATCCCAGTTGTGATCATCGTCGTAATCTTTTCTAAGGAATGAACCTCCATAATTCAACTGAGTAACATCGAGTGTGAGTGAATAGGTTCCCTCTTGAAGGTCTGTCAATGCGATAACAATCTTCCCGAAACGAGTATCTGTACCACTATTCTCAGAAGTTGTTACCGTAAAGGTATTAGCCGATTGGGTAATTGACAACCACGATTGAGGTGTTGTAACAGAATACGTTCCATCTGTCGAAACTGTTATTGCTTCAGAAGTACCTCCCTTAGAATAGAATAATACTTCTCGTGTATCAACTCTAAGGTAACGAGCATCCTGAGTAACGACCACACGAACCTTTTGATTGTGTGTGGTTTCAAAAATCAAGGTTGCAGTACGACTATTTACAGAAGCATTATCAGATGCGGTTACCTTTACACCAACATTCCCAGTGCCGCTTGTCTTTGATAAGGTCAACCAAGTAGAGTCATCTTCCACTTTTGCAGACCAAGAATCATTTGTAGATATAGACACATCTAATACTCCCCCCTTACTTGTATAAGTGAGAAGATTATTTGAGACGGTGAAATATTTCCCCTTTTGGACAACATTGATTGTCGCTGATTTATCAGCCATAACAACCACAACTTGACCACTTCGCTCATTATCACTTGTATTCTCTGAAACTGTGACAGACAAGGTTGAATTACCTGAATTTGAGGTTGGAGAAATGGTTATCCAACTTTCACTTGCAGATGCTGTCCATGTACCATCTGTTTGGATGTTGATAATTTGCATTGACTGTTTGTCTTCAAAGTTCAAAACAGTTGTATTAACATTGAATGTCTTACCAGCTTGTGAAACACTGACGGCAACATCAATACTCAATCCTGTTTGAGTCAAGTGGATGACTCCTGAACGATTGGCTGTATAGGGATTATCGGAAGCGGTTACCTTTACAGATCCATCACCTTCACCTTGGCTTGGAGATACTGTTATCCATGATGGAGCAGATGAAACTGTCCAATTTGTATTACTTAGTACAGAAAGGTTCTGAGATCCACCTGCTGCATTAAATGACAATTCAGATTCTTCAGTTTCTATATAAATTCCACGCTGTCGAACAGGAATCTGAATGCATTGACTTCCACCGATAGAAAGATTAACATACTCAGTTCTTTCGCTAGTCGATGTGTTTGGAGATACACTGACTTTCATTGTTGATGTACCAGATTCCCCTGATGCTGGAGAAATAACAATCCAACTAGCAGATGAAGATGCTGTCCATGATGCCTCAGCGTTTATTGTTACATTAACAGAACTAGCAGTGTTATTAAACATGAGTGACTCTGTTGATGCATTTATGGAGGCAGGAACTTGTCTAACGGTTATTTTCTGTGAAGCATTTGTAGTTCCATAATGGACAACCGAAATGGTTCCTGTTCGGTTCGAATTAGACTCATTCGCAGTTACGGCCAATGTAATAGTATTATCTTTTTGTGAGACAGTAAGCCAATATGCAGAAGAAGATGCCGACCAAGAACAGTTTGCGTTTACCGTTATAGTCTCGGAATTCGGAGTTCCCGCAAAGTCAATCTCTGACTTTGATAATGATATAATGGGAGTAGCCCCAGCCTGCGTAACAGAAATTGGCGTTTCATACTTCCAATCACTAACGTTGGATTTGAGATAGAATATTCCTGTACGAGCATCATCGCCAGACTTATTTTCTGTTACACCAACATTAACTGATGCGGATGAAGAACCTGATGTAGGGGATGTTGATATCCAATCAATTTCATTTTCTATTTCCCATGGTGATTCTGTGCTTGTAACTTGAAGAGATTTGCTTGAAGCCAAAGCTGAATATGATAAAGCAGTCGGAGTCACTGTCATGTATCGAGGAGTTAGAGTTGGATATAACCCTAGAGCTTCGTCATACATCTCGGAGCAACCAACAAGAAAAATACTTGTTATAATGTATCATTAGTGTCCACTAAAAAATCGAAATAGTTCTTTGAAATGATTGATATTTA
>CAZMOG010000039.1:0-17359 GCA_964567845.1 uncultured Odoribacter sp.
ATGTTTGAGTAGGGGCGAAAATTTTTATCGTTAAATATTATCCATTTTGTCGAGATACCTTTATAACTCCTTTAAGTGAACGAACGCGTGCAGTAAACTGGTCAAGGTGTTGTGAGTCGCTGACCATGATGGTCAAGCTACCATCAAAGCCTCCGTCGGTCGAGTTTACCGAGATGGAACGCATGCTTACATGGCTATCTTTTGATACAAGTTCGGTAAGTTGTGTAAGAATAATTCCACTTGAACCGGAACCAATAATTTTCAAGGTTGCCTGATATGAACTTCCTCCTTTATTTGTCCATTGTGTTTTCACGAAACGGTATGGATAGCGGCGCATCATCTCTTGGGCGTTCTTGCAGTTGGTTCGGTGCACCTTTATGCCCTCGCCTATTGAAACAAAGCCAACAATGTCATCGCCAAAGACTGGATTACAGCATTTGGCAAATTTATATTCAACGCTATCAACTTTTTTGTCAATCAGCAGTACATTTGAGTAAGAGGCTCGGTTTTCAGGAGTGAATCTTACCTCGTTTTGTGGCTGAGGAGCAACCGGTTGCGGTGTATCTTCTTTTGCAGTGAGAATCTCTTTAATCTCGGCAAAATCGTAACGCTCTTCACCGATAGCCTGATATAACTCTTTTGCATATTTATATTTGTAGTGGAGCATTAGTTTGCGAAGAACTTCGTCATTGAACTCCATCTTCCAGTTCTTAATTCTGCGCATTAATGCCTCTTTACCGATTTCCGCAAGTTTATTTGCCTGTTCGTTAAGGAATTGGCGAATCTTGTTCCGTGCTTTAGTGGTAACGGTAAAGTTTAGCCAATCGGCTTTAGGTTGTTGGTTGGGCGAGGTTGTAATTGAAATTTGGTCTCCGTTTTTAAGAACATATTTCAATGTTTCATTTCTTTGGTTTACAGTTCCACCCACGCACTTTGCTCCAAGATTTGAGTGTATTGAGTAGGCAAAGTCAAGCAGTGTAGCACCCGCATGGAGCGTTACCAAATCTCCTTTAGGAGTAAAGACATGAACCTCTTTATCGTGCAGATCAATCTGCATGTCATCGAGCAAATCAATGGCGTTGCTATCTTTGCTCTCAAGTATTTCACGAAGCTCATTTAGCCAGTTTTCAACCACCATATCCGAGCTGCCGCCTTTGTACTTCCAGTGAGCTGCGAAACCTCGCTCGGCAATATCATCCATGCGTTCTGTACGTATCTGAACCTCAACCCAGCGGTTTTGCGGACCAAGCACGGTTGCGTGAAGAGATTCGTATCCGTTTGATTTCGGTACAGAGAGCCAGTCACGCAGGCGCTCGGGATTTGGATGGTAAATGTCGGTTACAACCGAATATACCTTCCAACAGTCAGGTTTCTCATTTTCACCGGTACTGTCAATAATGAAACGAATCGCAAAAATGTCGCATATATCCTCGAACTCAACATGTTTGGTTCTAATCTTGTTTAGAATCGAGGCAATGGTTTTGGTTCTTGCCTTCATGTGGTATTTAACTCCACGTTTGTCAAGTTCCTCGCGAATAGGAGCTGCAAACTCTTGAATGTAGGCTTCGCGAGCACTTTTGCTGTCTTTTAGTTTTCGCTCAATATCAGCATAAGTTTCGGGCATTGTGATTCGCAATGCACGCTCCTCCATTTCAGATTTCAAGTTATACAGACCCAAACGATGTGCAATTGGGATGTATATGAAATTTGTCTCGTCAGCAAGATTCAATTTCTCCTTCTCACTGAGTGTTTCGCATCTGCGGAGCATATAAAGTTTTTCTGCCAGAAAGATGAGCTGAACTCGAATATCTTCGGCAAATCCCAATAACAGTTTACGGAAATTCTCAGAATTGATAATTCCCTGTTTCTCTTTAATCTTGGTAATCTGTTTTAGCCCTCGACTAATATTTGCAACTCGTGAGCCGAATTGGTTGTTAATACCTTCGAGGGTTATTTGGTCTGCGTTAAATGAATCGTACAACAGAGTACAGATAATAGAGGTTCTTCCCAAGCCAATTTCGCGACTAATCATGATTGCAATATCCAAATCTTCGTTGATCTTCTCTGTAGCTTTATCGGCCGGAAGATGCATAACGTTGCGGATTGCTATGCGAAAAGCCTCTTTAATCTGCTTTATATCCTTGGGAGAACCAAGATTTCTGCACGATGTGAGAAGTGTTTGAAACTTCTCACCAACAATATCTCTATATTTAAGCAACAAGTTATTCATGATTACTTAGTTTGGTTTTTCAAAGTTAGAATATTACTCCTTTAAAAGCAAACTATTTTAATCTAATTAACCTATTTTAAATCTATTTGAATTTTTTGCCATTATCAATTTTATTAACTTTGCGCAGTTGTAAAAAATATGTAGATATGAAAATTAGCCTTATTAAATGTATGGTATTGGTCGCTACCATTGCAGGTGTAGTTGCGTGCTCAAATGATGACCATAAAGGTGGAGTGGATTTGGAAGGAAGTTGGATTTCGTATTATGAAAATGCTGAGTTTTGGAATCTATTCACTTTTAATAACGATGCCACAGTCTCATATTTAAGTGGTGATGGTATTAAGTTTCAGGGTACATACCAATATGATACAAAAGAGGAGAGTGTAACTATCAATGTTACCAACTCAAATGATGAGAGTTATTTAGAGTCATACACCTGTGCAGTTACCGAGGCTGATGGTAATCTTCTTCTTGATTATGGAGAGGGTGATACTGAAAAATTTTCGCCAATAACACCAAGCTCAAAAGTTGTGGGAGAGTGGCGTTGGCGTAGTGGTAATGAGTGGAAAAAGTATATTTTCAAGTCAAATGGAGAATTTGATTTGATTGATGAAAAGGGAAATCAAAGTCGTGGAAAATATACATACCATAAAGCCGATAATTTATTGGTGATTAGTACAGAATATGCTGAGAGTGGTTCGTTGGGCGATGAAATGTTTTTTATCAGCCTATATAATGAGTTGATAATTCTTGAGGAGCCTAATGGCGATATTTATGTATTCGAAAACATTAAATAGTGTAGTGTGAAGCGAGAGGAGCGTTATGCGAGGGTGTTGGCATGGTTTCAAAAAAATATGCCCAATGCCAAAAGTGAATTGAACTATTCAAATCCTTTTGAATTATTGGTAGCTGTGGTTTTGAGTGCCCAATGCACAGATAAAAGGGTAAATTTAACCACACCTGCACTTTTTGAGCGTTTCCCCGATCCATTCACCATGTCGCAAGCTTCTGTGCAAGAGATATATTCGCTAATATCATCAATCTCTTTTCCTAATAATAAGGCATTGCATTTGTCGCAGTTATCCCAAAAATTAGTTTCTGATTTTAATGGCTGCGTTCCTTGTGAAATGGAGGAGTTACAATCATTACCCGGTGTTGGACGTAAAACCGCCAATGTGGTTCGTGCTGTTGCTTTTGGATTACCGGCAATGCCTGTAGATACCCATGTATTTAGAGTGGCAGCCAGAATTGGATTATCAGAAAAAGCAAAGACGCCCGATGAAACCGAGCGTCAATTGGTATCTTTTATCCCAGATCACCTGCTTTCCGATGTGCACCATTGGATTCTTTTGCATGGACGTTATGTTTGTACAGCAAGAAACCCCAAGTGTTCTGAGTGTGGAGTATCAGAGTATTGTTATTTTTTCCAGACTCTAAGTAAGAAGTAACCTCCAATAAATTGGATGTGCATACCTAAAATTCCCATTCGGAAATCCTGCATTGCAACATAAAAATCTTGAACCATTGCCCACTCAATCAAAGAGCCGACAATCTGATAGAAGAATACCACTCTTGCCAAGAGGGCAATGCTGACCTTTTGTGTTTTATGAGCTACAAACGATGCTGCTGCAACCAATAGTGTTGATTTAATCAAAATGATAGGCAGAACAGCTGTTCCCGGCATTCCGAATAGCAGGTGGTTTACAATGGGCGACAAAATTCCACACATCAATCCAACTCTCCAGCCATACTTATAGGCTGCAATCAGAGTAAAGAAGTATATGGGTAAAATTGTCAAACCGCCATTGGGGATCAAATGGCAAAGCTGCGGTAACAGGATATTTCCAATAACAAATGCAGCCGCATAAATGTAACTCTTATAGTCTCTGAGACTTAATGAGTAGAGGTTGATAGTTTTATCCATTCTTGTTGTATTTAATTTTTATTAATAAAGTTTTCAATCAGTGGCAGGCACTCTTCCGGTGACCCTGCATTCATACAGAGAGTTTCAACCGGACACATACCATTCTTGTTCCTATTGATAATGTATGAAACCTGTTTGGCAAAACTATACATTATTCTGCAATCTTGCAATAATTTGACCGCATTTTCGCTAATTATGTCACAATAAACTTCAGAAACAGCCCCCAATGCCATTAATGCAGCAGCTCCTTTCCCCACAACTTTGTCTGCAATGAAGGCTCCTTGTAAAATTTCCGGGGAGTTTTTATACAGGTTGTACAGATCTTTTACTCCACGTTCTGTAAAGGTATAAATTCTGCCTCTGTTCTCAATGACGCATGAATAGCCGCCATCATGTAGTATTTTAATAACATTATCGTGTGCCATTACTTTTAATTTTTTCTATATCTCTTTTCAAATCAGCCTCAAAATTATCTCTTTTGGTGCAGAATCTTTGCCACTCTTCATTATTTGGATGTAGCGGACGGTGTTCAATTAATCTTTTACACTGCTCGGCACGCTTTAACAATTCGATATTCTCTTTGTCCATGAAGTGACTACAAAACCTCTCTCTGATATATTGAATGGCAATTTGCGAAGGATGGTTCATATCTTCTGCGTAGAAACGATAATCGCGTAGCTCATCCATCATTATTTCGTAGGCAGGAAAATAGTCTGCGTTTGGAATAGTGTCGATAATCTTTTCAATTGCCAATAGCAGAGTGGACTTGCTTATCTGGTTCCCATGTGCACCATCTTTCCAGTGGCGAATAGGGCTAACCGTAAAGATTATTTTGATTTTGGGATTATTATTTGTGACCCTTTGTAACTCTTTAATCCACAATTCGGCAATCTGCTCCACACTTAATAGTTCTCTTTCAAATAACGATGCCGGTAGCTTATGGCAATTTGCAACCACTTTATCGTTTGATTTATAGCGATAAACCCAGGCGGTGCCAAATGTGATAAGTAGTAAGGAACACTTTTCCCATTCTTTATGTACTTCAAGCGAGGTCTGGTTTATTAAGCTTAAAGTATGGTCTGCCGTTGGTTGCGAAAAACAGCCGTGGTGGTCCATTGAGTGGTATAGCCCTTCGGAGTGGATAAGCGATTCTTTTTGAAACTCTTTGCCTGTCTCTATTGCATGCAAGGTGTTTAGTACAGAGATTGGATTATACATAACTCCAAAGGGGTTTGGAATAATATCGAACAGAGTGTCATGCAGATAATTGCCAATATTGTCGGCAAAGCATGAACCTATGGATATAATGGAGTCATGATAACCTATATTAAATTTTGGTTTTCCACACTCAACAACGGTCTGTAACTGCATAGTTTTATTGATATTCTAAAGGTATAATACCGGTTGCTGCATTGATAGAGTCGGTTAATCTTTGCAATTCCAATTTTTTGCGCTCCTCCAATGTAAGGCGCTCCAACTCCATAAATGTTATTTCGCACTTAACTACATAACAATCTGGATATAATTTCCTGATCTTTTGCAAATGTGGTATTGCCTCTAACTTGCTTCTATAGTTTCCAACTCTTATCTTGAAATCGGGAACCGTGTATTGAAGGTAGGCCGGAATGTAGGGAAAATCCTCTTCGAATTTATCGCGCATAGCTTCGAGCTCCTCAACAGGTTTTTGGGCGGAATTTACCGATGCAATTTGAATTCTGAAGCCGGTAAACTTCTTGGAGAGTTGATTCTGCATAATGTGACTCTTCATCATAACCCCAACTTCAGCCGGATCAACTAACTCTGCTGTACCTCCCTTAGCTGAAGTGTCAGATAAGACTTCAATAATGTCATACACCATAGAATCTGTCGTAATTGTGTCATTTACAATGGTGTCATTCTGTTGCTGTGCTCTTATTGCGTTCCATATCTCCTGTGCATTTTGTCCTTTAGCGGTTATTCCCAAAAAGGCAAAAACGGTAATAAGTATAATGTGTTTCATAGTGCTTCTAATTTTTTGCGAAGATAGAAAAATAATGTGAGAAATTATATATCTTTGCCAATATTTACAAATTAGTCTTTATGGTTACAGAAGAGCAATTTATTGCAATATTGCAAAGAGAAATGGTTCCTGCGCTTGGTTGTACCGAGCCTGTGGCTTGTGCGTTGGCTTGTGCAAAATGCGGAGAGTTGTTGGGTGGTGCACCCGATAGTGTTACCGTTTATGTAAGTGGTAATATCTATAAGAACGGAATGGGAGTCGGTATTCCCGGAACCGGTATGATAGGGCTTCCGATTGCTGCTGCATTGGGCGCAATTTGCGGAAAAGTGGAATATGGTCTTGAGGTTTTGAAGGATGTTGCGGTAGGCGATAATCTGCAACGTGCCAAGGATATGGTTAGTTCTGATAAGGTTTCTGTTGTTTTGAAGTCGGGTTGTACCGACAAACTTTATGCCGAGGCGGTATGTACCAAGAATTCGGAAACTGCTGTAGCGATTATTGCTCATGGTCATACGAACTTCATAAAATACTCGTTGAATAACGATGTTATATTTGAAAAGAGTGCAATAACAGCAACCCATACAGATAAAGGTGTAGAGATGTCGCTCCGTGAAATATGGGATTTCTGCAGCAATGTGGATATCGAGAAAATTTCCTTCCTTAAGGCCGGAGCAGAGATGAATAAAGCAATTTCTGAGGCCGGCTTGAACAGCGAATATGGCTTGCAAATTGGTAAGAGTTTAAAGAACAACGTGGGTCAGGGAATATTGGCAAATGATTTCTTGACAAAGGCTTTGATTACTGCTACAGCTGCAAGTGATGCACGTATGGATGGTTGCCCAAAGCCTGTTATGACAAATTCAGGAAGTGGTAATCAGGGAATTACAGTCTATTTGCCTGTTGTTGTTGCTGCCAAGCAGTTCAATGCAACCGATGAACAGCTGATTCGTGCTTTGGCAATGAGTAATCTTGTCTCTGCGCACATTCATTACTACATGGGACATTTGTCTGCCTTGTGTGGCATTATGTTAGCGGCAACCGGAGCTGCAACCGGAATTGTCTATTTGATGGGTGGTGATTACGATAAAGCGGCAAATGCTGTTAAGACTATGAGCTCTGATTTGACAGGAATGATATGCGATGGAGCGAAATCGGGTTGTGCGTTAAAGGTCTATTCTGGAGTCTCTGCTGCAGTTCAGGCGGCATTATTGGCAAATCAAGGAATTAAGACCTTTGATTCGGGAATTGTGGATACCGAGGTTGAAAAGACCATCAAAAATGTTGGAATCATCGGTTCTGTAGGAATGGAGCAGACCGATGAGACTATTTTGCAGATTATGTGCCAAAAGGCTAAATAGTACGAAGTGATTGAGATTTTGAGTTGGTTAGATAGAGCAAAGTTATTGCTGGGCGAGGAATCGCTCACAAAACTTATTGATTCGCATATCTTGGTTGCCGGATTAGGAGGAGTTGGTGCGTATGCGGCAGAACAACTTGCGCGTGCCGGAGTTGGTGAGATGACAATCATAGATGGTGATGTAATTGAGCCCTCGAACAAAAATCGTCAACTCTTGGCTTTGGATTGCAATGTGGGGCAGAAAAAGGCTCACTTAATGGCAGAGCGTCTATACCAAATAAATCCCTATATAAAACTCCATGTCATTGATGAATATATAAAAGATGAGCGTATGGAGGAGATTTTGGCAATGTATAAGTATGACTACATTGTTGATGCAATAGATACGCTTGCCCCAAAGATATTTCTAATATACCATAGCCTGCGAATGGGGTATAGAGTTGCCAGTAGCATGGGTTCCGGTGGAAAATCCGATCCGGGGCAAGTTCAAGTTGCCGATATTTCTAAAAGTTATAATTGTACTTTGGCAAGAATGTTAAGAAAACGCCTTCATAAACTTGGCATTTATAAAGGCGTTAAAGTTGTTTTTTCTCCGGAAGAGACCCCGGAATCAGCCGTTATACTCGATGAGGGACGCAATAAGAAATCGACTGTGGGTACAATATCTTACATGCCTCCTATTTTTGGCTGTTTCTTAGCTTCGATAGTAATTTGTGATATAACTCAAAATTAGAACTGCTCCGGAGTGTCTTCTGTTGCAACAAGGCTCTTTATGCACTTGACGGTATCTTGAAGACCATCACCAAACTTCTCAAAATCCTCCTTGTATAAGAAAATCTTGTGCTTTTCAAATGCTTGAGATGAGTCGGTATTGTCTGACACTCTTTTGCTTTCGGTTATGGTTAAATAATAATCGTTATTACGTGTTTTTTTTACGTCGAAGTAGTGTTTACGCTTTCCTGCGCGAACAACTTTTGTATAGACCTCGGAACGGTCATCTCGAATCTCCTTTTCCATAATTATCTTCTACTATAGTTCTATTGTAAATAGGTAAAATTGTTGTTAATTCACCTGATGCAAATTTAGTATATTATTTTTAAAAAATCCACCCTTCGTAATGTTATAATTTGTAAAATTTTGGCCGTTGTTGTTAAAAAATGTTTAGAGGTGGTTTTGTGGGTTTATTTTACTATAAATTTGAAACTAACATCACTTTTTACTATCTTCGTGGCTTGTAATTTAATTAAGATATATGGAGACAGTTGTTAGCGGTATCAGACCTACCGGAAATTTACACTTAGGAAACTACTTTGGAGCAGTGAAGAATTTCTTGCGTATGCAGGATGAGTATAAATGTTACTTCTTTATTGCAGATTGGCACTCATTGACAACGCATCCGAAACCGGGTGATGTTGAGGCTAATGTGCGTAAAATATTGGCCGAGTACCTGGCTTGTGGTGTTGACCCTGAGAAGTGTTCAATATATGTGCAAAGCGATGTAAAAGAGGTACTGGAGCTTTATCTCTTCCTCAATATGAATGCCTATCTTGGAGAGTTGGAGCGTGTAACCTCGTTCAAAGAGAAGGCAAGGCAACAGCCAAACAACGTGAATGCAGGATTGTTAACCTATCCTACACTTATGGCTGCAGATATTCTTATCCACCGAGCTCATAAAGTTCCTGTAGGAAAGGATCAGGAGCAGAACATGGAGATGGCTCGCCATTTTGCACGTAGATTCAATCAGATATATGGAGCGGAGTTGTTCCCGGAGCCACAATCTTTCCACTATTCAGCCGAGGCGGTAAAGGTTCCCGGACTTGATGGAAGCGGCAAGATGGGTAAATCAGAGGGTAATGCAATCTATTTGATTGATGAGCCTTCGGCAATTCGCAAAAAGGTGATGAAGGCGGTAACAGATCAGGGACCAACCGAGCTTAATAGCGTAAAGCCTGAGCCTGTTGCAAACCTCTTTACAATGATGAAGATTGTTTCAACGCAGGATACATACGACTATTTCAACGATAAGTATAATGCTTGCGAGATTCGCTATGGCGATATGAAGAAGCAGCTTGCAGAGGATATTATTAACTTCACTTCGCCTATTCGTGAAAGAATTCTTGAGGTTGCAGCCAATGAAGCATACTTGAATAAAGTTATTGCTCAGGGTGCAGAGCAGGCTCGCGAGAGTGCAGTCAAGACATTGATAGAGGCTCGCAAGTTGATAGGATTCAGCCGTTAAACTATAACTATGTACGACTATCTGAAAGGTAAATTGGCGGAAGTTCAGCCAACCTATGCCGTTGTTGAATGCAACGGCGTGGGGTACTATGCCAATATCTCACTTAATACCTATACCAAAATATCTTCACAGACAGAGGTGATACTATATGTTCACCTGATAGTGCGCGAGGATGCTCACATTCTGTATGGTTTTGCCACAAAAGAGGAGAGAACAATTTTCCGACAGTTGATTGCTGTATCGGGCATTGGTCCCAATACAGCTTCAATAATGTTGAGTGCAATGAGTGTCAATGAGATAGTTGGAGCAATCCAAACAGGCAACGTTGATGCTATTAAACGGGTTAAAGGTATTGGTTTGAAAACGGCGCAACGCGTAATTATTGAGTTGAAGGATAAGATGGGAGCAGGTGCCGATGTTCCGGTTTTGGTAGGTATCGGTGCAGATAATCCCGCAAAAGAGGAGGCGTTGGCGGCCTTGCTTGCGTTGGGATTCGTTAAAGGTAATGCCCAGAAGGTTCTTGATAAATTATGTGCCTCAAATCCTGCGGCAGGAGTTGAGGAGTTGATAAAACAGGCGTTGAAATTGTTATGATGAAGGTTGAGAAATTTGTATTCAACGAGTGGCAGGAGAACTGTTTTGTTGCATACGACGAGACAAAAGAGGCGGTAATAATTGATTGCGGAGCACATAGCAATCGCGAATTTGAGCGTCTTGCATTCTTTATTGAGCGATTAGGTTTAAAGCCTGTTGCTCAGTTATGTACACACCTTCATTTAGATCATATATTTGGTACACAAATGGTACTTGATAAGTGGAAATTGGCTCCTGTTGCAGGAGTTGCCGATGCCTTTCTAGTGGAGCAGTGGCCAATGGTAAGTGCCATGTTTGGAATGCCCGGAGAACCGCAGCCGCCGATGCCCGGAAAATATCTTGGCGATGGCGATGCTGTTAAGTTTGGAAATACGGTGTTAAAGGTCCTTGAAACCCCGGGACACTCGCCAGGCTCATTGTGCTTTTACTCAAAGAGCGATAATATACTCTTTTCAGGCGATGTTCTATTTAACTATGGAGTTGGCCGTTCGGATCTGCCGGGTGGTAATGGTCAGCAACTATATAATTCTATAGCATCGAAACTTTTTACCCTGCCCGATGAGACAAAAGTATATTGTGGCCATGGCCCTGAAACAACCATTGGCGACGAGAAGTTTGGTAATCCATTTATGTAATAATTATGAAGAGATTAGGGATAGTTGCAGCACTCGATAACGAGTTTGCCCAGGTAGTCGCATTGTTGGATAATGTTGTAAAGAGTGAAATAAACGGTCTTCCTTATGTTGAGGGTAATTTCGGCTCTAACTTGAAGATAGGTTTAGCGAAGAGTGGTATTGGTAAGGTATGTGCCGCAGTGGGCACGGTTGAACTTATCAAACGCTTCCAACCGGACTATTTGATAAATACAGGTGTTGCCGGTGGAATAGATGCCGGCCTCAACGTAATGGATGTAGTTGTTTCAAACAGAGTTGCATATCACGATGTTTGGTGTGGCGAGGGCTCAATTGGTCAGGTTCAGGGCTTTCCTTTGTATTTTGAGTCATGTAAAGAGCTATTCGATATTGCATTAAAAGTTAATGCCTCTGTTCCTGTAAAGGGCGGTTTGATTGTAACAGGCGATCAATTTATTTCTGATAAGGAGCAGTTAGCCAAGATTAAAACGACCTTTTCAGATGCTCTTGCAGTAGATATGGAGAGTTCATCAATTGCTCATGTTTGCTACATGTACAACATTCCATTTATGAGTTTTCGTATCATGAGTGATACTCCGGGTGCTCATGAGAATAACTTAAATCAATATCTGAATTTCTGGGAGAGTATTGCCGAGAATTCATTTGCTGTGTGCAAGGCTTTCCTTTCTGAACTTGACAATTCATTATGAATATTGCCATAGTTGGAGGTGGAGCTGCCGGTTTCTTTGCGGCAATTCAGGTAAAACAGAATTATCCGAATGCTCTTGTCACTATCTTTGAGAAGGGAACAAGGGTCTTGGGTAAAGTGCGAATCTCCGGAGGGGGACGATGTAATTTTACCAATTCGGGTGAGCATCTAAAGAATTTTACCAATGCCTATCCGCGTGGAGCAAATTTTCTTAAAAAGGCATTCCATCAATTTTCAAACCGCAATGCAATGGAGTGGTTTGAGGAACATGGTGTGCCCTATGTTATTCAGAGCGATGGTTGTGTCTTTCCTAAATCACAACGTTCACAAAGCGTAATCGAGGCTTTAACCGGAACTGCCCGTAAGTTGGGTGTTAAGGTCGTAACCCAACTTGGTGTGACTGATATTCAGATAAAGGGCTCGGGAGTTTTTGAGCTTACAATGGGTCAGGGGCTTCGCGACACATTTGACAAGGTGATTGTTACAACAGGCGGCTCGCCAACAATGTCGGGTTTGGAACTTTTTGAGAAGTTAGGACATAAGATTGAGCTTCCGGTTCCATCGTTATTTACATTCGAGGTTGAGGATTCCGAATTGCATGAATTGACCGGGCTTGTGGTTGAAAATGCAATTGTTTCGATAGTAGGCACCAAGGTTCGCGAAGAGGGGGCATTACTTATTACCCATTGGGGTGTGAGTGGCCCTGCAATATTGAAATGTTCTGCCTATGGAGCCAGATTGTTGCATGAGCTTGCCTATAGGTGTAAGATTGCTGTCAATTGGGTTGGTGTTGTAAATAGTTCTTTGGTGGTTAAAGAGTTAGAACGAATAGTCAAAGAGCACGGCTCTAAACTTATTGCCAATTTTGCTCCATACGGATTGCAAGCAAGATTGTGGAGATACTTGATTGCCAAGAGTGCTATTCCGACAGAACGTCGATGGAGTGAGATAGGAGTGAAGGGGATAAATCGTTTGGCAGAACGTTTGACGAATGATCAATTAAATGTAACAGGCAAGGGCTCGTTCAAGGATGAGTTCGTTACGTGTGGTGGAGTTTCTCTTGAATGTGTCGATGCAAATACCATGCAAAGTAAAGTGTGCCCCGGTTTGTACTTTGCCGGAGAGATTCTTGATATTGATGGAATAACCGGTGGATTTAATTTTCAGGCAGCTTGGACAACCGGATTTATAGCGGGCAAACTTGGTTAGCAAAGCGGTATAGCCCTATTCGGGATATACCATATTTGCCTCCTGCATATTCTCTAAAACTTCGCTTATATATTTAGCAGACTCCCACTTGGCCATTGGAAGGTCATGTAGCAGATAGTTTCCGCAATCCTTTGGTGCTGCACCCGGAATCTCGCCCTCGAAATCGCGTACAAACTTAAATGTTTCAGTCATAAGTGGAAGAATATCTTGTGGGGTAAGATTACCCTTTGCAAGAAAATAACAGCCTGTGCAGCAACCCATAGGACCCCAGTATATAATCTTATCGGCCCACTCTGAGTTTCTGAGATATGTTGCCGCCAAATGTTCAATAGTGTGCAATGCACCCTGTCCCATTGCCGGTTCTCGATTAGGCGCTTTCATGCGAATATCGAATGTGGTAACTGTTTCTCCGCCTACAGTATCTTTGCGTGAAACATAAATGCCTCGAAGCAACTCTATGTGGTTTATTGTAAAACTTGGAATGCTCTTCATAATAATTTTTTACTCAAACATTGATTTATCGTTGGTCAGAAACGCTTGTAAAACCTCTTGTGATACACCTCTGACATATTGATTCTTATAGAAAATTGAAATCTTTCCGGTCTCTTCGCTCACAACAATCACCAAAGCATCTGAATTGGCCGACAATCCCAATGCAGCTCTGTGTCTTAGACCCATGCTACCTGGAATATCCAAACGGTCAGAAACCGGCAATATACAACGGGCAGCAACAATCTTGTCCTGGTAAATAATCATTGCTCCATCGTGAAGAGGAGTGTTGATGAAGAATATATTTTCGATTAACTCCTGTGAGACCTCGCCATTAATCTTAACTCCTGTGTTAATGTAATCTTCAAGAAATCCCTTTTTGGCAATGACAATCAATGCTCCGGTTCTGTTCTTTGAAAAATTATTGCACGCAGCAATTATAGATTTGGTGGTATCCTGGTTCTCTTCATCCTCCTTGAATATCATTTTGGGATTCAGCAGATTTTTCCACTTATAGTGGCTACCGATCATGAGCAAAAACTTTCGCACCTCTTGTTGGAAAAGAATCAACAGAGCCAAAACTCCCACGCTGATGAATTGACCAATAATCGATGAGATAAGCTCCATATTTAAGGCCTCGACCAATACCCAAAATAGATATACGGTAAAGACTCCCACAAAAATTGTTGCGGCAACAGTACCTTTTACCAGTCGGTAACCAATGAAGAAAATGGTGGCTACCAGCAGTATATCAAGTATGTCGAAAAAACCGAATGATAAAAAATCAAGCATAATACACTCTGTTATTAATAACGATAATCACAAAGATAGTGCAAACTTTACATAGTTACAAATTTCTCTATTAAACAATTTATTCTTAAATTTGTCTCACGTAACGGCTGTTTATGGCCTTTGTATAAAAATCAAAAAGTTGAAATATGAAAAGAGTAAAACTAATGTTGGTAGGTGTGTGTATGGCAGGGCTTTTTGCATGCGGACCAACTGAAAAAAAGAGTGATATGAGTATCAAGAATGATAAGAATCAGGTAATTGAGACCATCATGGCTCGCCGTAGTATTCGTAAGTATAAGCCACAACCCGTTAACCGCGATACTATGAAGATGATTCTGGAGTGCGGAATTAATGCTCCGAATGGTCAGAATAAGCAATCATGGGAGGTGCGTGTTGTTGATAGTCCGGAACTTATGGCCGAGGCTTGCAAGGCAATGGTTGCAGCAAATCCCGATGTTGATGCACAATTTGTTAAAGGATGTTTCCGAGGAGCCCCTACAATGGTGTTTATTGCCAATGATCCATCGTACGATTTCTCTCCTGTAGATTGTGGTTTGTTGGCTGAAAATATGATACTCTCGGCATGGTCAATGGGTGTTGGTTCTATTGCTTTGGGCAGCCCCGTAAGATTCCTTGAAAACAAGCCGGAAACAGCTGCCTTTATGCAGAAATTGGGATTTTCTGATGGGTACAAACTTATACTTTGTGTTGGATTCGGATATGCCGATGAGGCTCCTGCTGCAAAACCACGTGATTTTGGAAAGGTTAAATTTATAGACAGATAAAGATATGAAGAGATTGATAGTGTCGGTAGTCTCTTTGCTAATGGGAGTAGGAGCGTTTGCTCAGGCAGATTCTGCCGCAAAGGCGTTGCTTGATAAGTCGGCGGCAAAGTTTAAGACATACGAGTCGGCCGAGGTAAAATTCTCAATGACCATGCAGAATAAGAACGAGGGTATTGAGGATGGATATGATGGTGTTGCTTATATGAAAGGTAATATGTATAGGGTTGAGTTGATGGGAGTTATCAACTTCTTTGATGGACAGAATATATACTCGTATAATCCCGATATTGCCGAAGTTACAGTAAAAAGCCCTAATGATAGCGAGGAGGAGTTGTTGCAACCCAATGAGCTTTTTGAGATTCACAATAAAGGTTTTGTGCAGAAGAGTGCAGGTAACGAGGGTGGATTGACAAAGGTTGATTTGATACCTACCGATGATACAAAGAGTTTCTCTAAGTTGACAGTATGGGTAAGTCCATCAACCAATATGATTCAAAAGGTCATTTCGTATGGTAAGGATGGCAACGATGTAATAGTAGAGATAAAATCATTTTCTAAACCACAAACAGTGTTGAGTGATAATCTGTTTAAGTATAGTGCAGAGGCCTATCCTGATGCTGAGTTAGTGGATTTAAGATAAGGGTGTTGTGTTATGAAAATAGGTTTCGATAACGAAAAATATTTGAAGATTCAATCAGAACATATCAAGCAGCGTATTGCGCAGTTTGGTGACAAGCTATATCTTGAATTTGGTGGTAAATTGTTTGACGACCACCATGCAAGTCGTGTATTGCCCGGATTTTTACCGGACAGTAAGCTTCGTATGCTTATGCAACTTCGCAACGAAGCTGAAATTGTTATGGTTATCAGTGCAAAAGATATAGAGAAGAACAAAATGCGCGGTGATTTGGGAATTACATACGACGAGGATGTATTACGATTGCGCGGAGAGTTCGAGAATGTAGGTCTGTATGTAAGCAGTGTTGTTGTTACCCACTACAACGGACAATCAAGTGCCGATGCTTACAGAAAGCGTTTGGAGCGATTGGGAATTAAGGTGTATTACCATTACACAATTGAGGGTTATCCCACCAACGTTGCATTGATCGATTCTGATGAGGGATTTGGTAAGAATGACTATGTTGAAACAACGCGTCCGCTTGTAATTGTCACAGCTCCCGGACCCGGAAGTGGAAAGATGGCTGTATGCCTGAGTCAACTTTACCACGAAAATAAACGTAATGTCAAGGCCGGATACTCTAAGTTTGAGACATTCCCGGTATGGAGTTTGCCGTTAAAGCACCCTGTGAATATGGCTTACGAGGCGGCAACTGCAGATTTGGACGATGTTAATATGATTGACCCGTTCCATTTGGAAGCATACGGAAAAATTGCAGTAAATTATAACCGCGATATAGAGATATTTCCGGTACTCAATACACTCTTCGAAGGTATATATGGAGAGAGCCCATATAAATCACCCACAGATATGGGTGTCAATATGATAGGTTTCTGCATGGAGGATGAGGAGGTGTGTTGTAAAGCAGCCAACGAAGAGATAATACGCCGTTACTACTATGCGCTTTGTAATATGGCAGAGAAGGGGAGTGATGACCATGAGGTGAGCAAGATTGCTTTGATTATGAAGCAGGCAAAACTCACTACCGATGATAGAAGAACAACTGTTGCTGCCCGCAATAAGAAAGAGAGTTCGGGAGTTCAGGCATCGGCAATTGAGCTTCAGGACGGAACAATTATTACAGCGCGTACAAGTCCGTTGTTGGGCCCAAGTGCAGCTCTGATATTAAATGCAACTAAACATTTGGCAGGCATACCTCATGATGTGAATTTGATTCCCGAGGAGATGATTGCTCCAATACAGAAGACAAAGGTGGATTACCTGCATGGTCATAATCCGCGTCTTCATACCGATGAGGTACTTGTGGCAATATCTATATTGAGTATTCACGATGAAAACTGTCTGAAGGCTTTGCAACAGCTACCGAATTTGAGGGGTTGTCAAGTACACTCGACTGCAATGTTGAGCGAGGTTGACCGAAAGATATTCAAAAAGTTGGGGGTAGGTCTTACCTGCGATCCTGTGAAGAAGGGGTAGGGGCTTTTGTATAGCCGCTGGTGTCAACTCGTTTGTAGTCGCGTCGTGCCAGAAAATCCTCGGTATTTACGCAGTGAATATTGCGTTTGGCCATCTCTTTGTTGTGGCCGATATGTATGTCGGGGAACTTTCCGTTTTTCTTGAGTAATATCTTGATTGCCAAACCAATAAAGCAAATTGCCACAACGATTAGCGATAGTCCTAATATTGTCCAAAATGTAGCCATAATCTTCAGTTCTGTATTCACTACAAAATTACTAAATATTCGCATTTTTAGTTACCTT
>CAZMOG010000040.1:0-17352 GCA_964567845.1 uncultured Odoribacter sp.
TAAATATCAATCATTTCAAAGAACTATTTCGATTTTTTAGTGGACACTAATGAAACCACAATGGTAATGTAATAACGATTGGCACCAAAAGAATACATAAGGATAATGATACTTTCATCTTCTTTAAGAGCTTGTTGGCTTCCAGGTTCTTGCTCATAATAGCGTCAGATAGGTCATCTGTCATGGTTTTAACTCTTTTGCTAAAATCATTTTCAATACGCTTCAATTCTTTTTCGTGTTCTTTCTCTTCCTTCCGTTTTCTGTTTTGCTCTTCTTTTCGGGCAGACTCTTTCTCTTTTTTTAATATTTCGGCAATGGTAGTCTTGTTTAGATCCAATATTTCTTTTAGTTGGTCATAGGCATTCGGAACACCATCAATCAACATAGAGTTCTGTATATATGCGATGTGGCAATTTAGCTTTTGTTTTACTTCATGGCATACCTCATTAGTCGATAGAGTCTCAATAGTTTGACGCATATTACACAATTGAGGGATTGCCAAACTTAGAGTAGAAATTATTTTGTCAACACTTTCCGCTCCTTTGTAATGGTGAGATCGTGTAATGTAGTGCTACGAAGAGTTTCTATTGTGCGATTATGTATTTGCATAAAGACATCTCGTATATTACATATACTTAAATTTTTACAGAATTCACACTCATCCTCACTTGCGTTCAATATGCAATCAAAAGAAGCTACACAACCTTCCATATACATTACTACATCAAGTAGCGTGATATTTTGTGGTGCCTTAATTAAGTAGTAACCACCGATTTTACCGCGGGTGCTATTGAGTATGCCGCACCTCTTTAAAGTTAACAGTATACCTTCTAGAAAACGTTGTGGAATATTTTCACTTTTGGCTATACGGCTAATAGGAATAGGTTCTTTCTCGTATTCTCGGGCTAAGAATGTTAGAGCCATAATGGCATACCGTGTTTTTCGGGCAATCATCTTGTTGGTTGTTTTGATTATATAGCAAAGGTAATGATTATTTCTGTATTATAGAATTGCAACGTTATTATTTTAATCTACACCTTAAAGGTAGAGATTAGGCATTTATACTTACTTTTCTTAACTTTTTTTACTATAGTTTTGCGCTGTCATTTAGACACAATGTTATCATTATGCAGACAGAATTATGAAAAAGTTAATTTTTTTGCTATTTGTTGTAATGACTAGTGTATTTACAGCAAAGGCGCAGGAGGAGGAACATACTCCATCTCTTTTAGAGCGTGTAGCTAAACTAGAAGCAAAGAGTTCAATCTTGGATCGAATAAAATTTTCGGGTTTTATCCAAGGTGCTTACAATTGGGAGGACAACGGAGTCTCAACCTTTAACCTGCGAAGAGCGCGCCTTTCTATTGCAGGTGACGCATATCAAGGAGCCAAGAGAGCAACAGTTGATTGGCGTCTTCAAACAGAATTTACTGGATCGCCAAAGGTGGTCGATTTATGGATTCGCTATCGCCCGCATAAGGCGTTTGGTATTCAGTTAGGAGAGTTCAAGACTCCAATGATGATGGAGCTCACTGAGTATAGTCAACCTAAGTTGGAGTTTATAGATTTCTCTCTCCCTGTTCAACGACTTCTGCGTATGGGTAGTAATGATATTACGGGTATCTCATCAGTTGGCCGTGATATTGGAGTGCAGTTATACGGAGATTTAGTTCCTTACAAAGATTTCAATATCATCAGTTACAACATAGCTGTGATGAACGGTAATGGAATTAATGTTAAGGACAATAACAAAAGTAAAGATGTAATAGGCCGCTTAATTATTCGACCGCATAAAAGTCTGACATTATCGGGATTTTATATGTATGGTGAGGGAAACTTTTCGGGGTCCACCGTACTGGATAAGTTGGATTGGGTTGATAGAAACTCTTCATACGTCAAGTTATATCGCTTTGGTGGCGGTATTCACTACGTCGACAAAAGTGTGACAGCACGAGCAGAGTATATTAGGGCACAAACAGGCAACCTATATTCAGAGGGTGCATACGCAGCACTATGCTATAATTTCAATACCAAATTATCTCTTGCAGCACGCTTTGACTATTTTGACGAAGATGTATACACAAGTGCGAGCGAACGTAATTATACAGTTGGAGTGAACTATAAACCATTTACATTCTTACGATTGTAACTTAATTACATATATAGAGAATACGAAAAATGGAGCTAAATAATGATAATGTTGTAGAATATATGGCAACAATACAATTTTAAAAAACAAAATAAAAATGAAAAAACTAATTGCAACCCTTAAAAATGAAGATTGGGTAATTGTATATGCAGGAGCTATCATCCTACTACTCGCTACCATCTTCCCTGAATTTATGCCCTCAATGCCAAAGAAGTTGGAGGCTGCCTCCGACTGGAGCCAGGCGGGCATTATGTTCGTCTCTATCGCAGTACTCACATATCTCAGCCACGCTGTGCTGCGACGCACGATGAAAGGCTTATTCTTCTCGTTGCTTGTCATCTTCGGACTTTCGCTCGGGGCACAGGTCGTGGCCCACATCCCCATCATCAAGGAGTGGGGTCTGGAATCGGTATTCTTTTCGGTAATCTTCGGACTCATCGTGAGCAACTGCTTCCGCATACCCGAGTGGCTTAAGCCCGCCATCCAGAGTGAATTTTACATCAAGATCGGCATTGTCTGTCTAGGCTCTACTATCCTCTTTGGAGAGGTTATGAAGTCAGGTGCATTCGGTCTGGCGCAGGCGCTTATTGTGGTCTTTACAGTGTGGTTATTCGCCTTTCGCATTTCGCGTCGTATGGGCGTGGATAGAGAGATGTCCACTATGCTCGCAAGTTCTGTATCAATATGCGGAGTATCGGCTGCTATTGCCACATCGGGCGTAATCAAGGGCGACAACAAGAAACTCTCGTATATCATCTCACTCGTGCTGGTGTGTGCAATCCCGATGATGTACCTTATGCCGTGGTTGGCCGAACTACTAGGCTTGAGCGAGGAAGTCGCAGGCGCTTGGTTGGGCGGTACGATTGACACCACGGGTGCCGTCACCGCATCGGGTACGATGCTCGGCGAGACGGCAGCGCAGACCGCCATCATCGTCAAGTCGTCGCAGAACGTACTGCTCGGCGTTGCTGCCTTTATTATATCGCTGATGTGGACATATCAGGGTAAGCAGCGCGAGGAGAAGCCAACATTGGGCGTTATCTGGGACCGTTTCCCAAAGTTCGTTGTTGGATTTATCTTGGCTTCGCTGGTTTTCAGCTTCCTGCTTGATGTGGAGAGTGCCAAGGCTGTAGGTAAGATCACAAAGGGCTTTGCCAACACTCTGTTCGGCATTGCTTTCGTGTGCATAGGATTAGAGACTCGTTTTGCTGACATATTCTCAAAGGAAAATCGTCGCTCCTTGTGGGCGTTCCTCACAGCCCAGGGGTTCAACATAGTGGTGACGCTTGTCGTAGCCTACATCCTCTTTGAGGTGATCAAGCCTATGATCGCATAAGATGCATTAATGGTTCAAACAACATAATATTTGCACATATAAGCATCTTTCGGTTGCATAAACCAAAAATCATTAGTTGATAGAGCTTACACATATTTCACAACATTGAGCCTGTCTAACATTTTTGCTTGTTAGACAGGCTTACTTATAAAATAGCTTGTATAATGGAACATTATTAGAGGGGTGTGATAGGTTCTTCAAGTACTACTTTCCTCAAGTAGCCTAAAACCATCTATAAATGTAGATTTAATTCCCAAACTAGCAAGCGAATGATTACTATAATTGTTAGTGATACATTTCAGACCCCATTTTTGCTGTATACCATCTTCGTTACTTTGTGCGATCATAGCGATAAATAATATCGCATACAGATAAATCCCCCAACGAAATAGTCTGGTTTTGCTCAATTTTCACAACATGTGAAAACTGTGCAAAAGTTATGATAAACCCAAGTCTATCAACGCTATTCAACAACATTGCACATTCTCACAATCAATGATTATGTGCATTTTCTATTAGAATAGCAAAAAAAACGATTTTGTTTTTAACCCTTTTCGCATTTCTCTCCCTACACTTTAAGTGGACACAACTTACATAGTACAATTCACATAATACGATTTCATTTATGGAAGAGAAAATGCTCACAATGAAACAGGAGTCTGAGATTAAGGAGGAGAAGAAGGCTGCCTCGCTTCGTAACCTGCCATTTGCCTCGATGCTCAATGCCTATATGGGGTATAGCCTTATTCGTAATGAGCTAGCCCGTGCCATTGAGTACTCCAACATTATGCAGTCGGCACATTCCATTCTGCGTGTTGCCGATGCTGATTTGGGAACTTTCGAGACTCGCTTTGCCAAGCCTACGAAACAGGCACAGGCTGTCCTTGACCGCTTGGGTGTGAAGTTTACCGAGATGCGAAATATCGAGGGCGTGATGGTTGAGAAGTTGCGCCCCATAGCCGATATCTTCGAGGATCTGAATAAGAAGGGAGCATCAATGGCCGATATGCAGGCAATCTTCGGTAAGATTGGTGGTAACGCCGCGATGATGTTCATGGACATCTTGCGTGTTGCGGGATTCACCCCCGACCAGTATAGCAATGAGCCTGAGTCTAACGATACAAGACCTTTCTATACTTTAAGAAACAGTAGATATGAAAGTAACAAGCACAATCATCACAAAGGTAGCAGAGGCTACCAGCGAGAATGGCTCCTACAACTTGGAGTACAACATCATCGACGGCACTCTGGACCGTGTACAGACAACCGTATTCAAGCCCTCTACGGGAGAGCAGCGCATCGCCGTAGGTAGTATCTTCTATGACCGAGGTAGCGTAACCATCAATATGCCTTTCGGAGCAGACATTGCAAAGTATGTGGCCGATGCCGTAGGACAGATTGAGAGTATTCTCTCGGAGGTAACAACCATCGCAGCAGAAGCAGAGTAATCACATTAAACAATAACGATATGGAACTTTCAATTAAAGACAGACTTTACCTGCCGACTTTCCTGCCGGCAAAAGGAAACTTCAAAGATTTCAACCTCAAAAAGGAGATTCTGCGTAAAATCGCCATCAGCGATGAGGAGCGCAAAGAGATTAATTTCCGCAAGAACCAGGATGGAGTGGGATGTCGAGAAGGAGACTCCGCTGATTGTAGACTTCTCAAAGGACGAGATGGAATATCTTCGCCGTGCGTGCGAAAAGATTTCAGACGAGGAGTTGCCCGACGATATGTGGGCAACGGTTGAGGCTGTTTATAATGCCGAGGCATAATAACTATACACTTCTTTGAGTGATGGCTCTAAAAACATCTCATTGGGGTTAGTACCGAGAACTCCTGCTGGAATTGTTTCGCCATTGTTTCTAAATAGCTCCAGCCAAAATGTCGGTATATTGCCACTTTTATCTCTAAAGTTCATAGGCTTGGCCTCAAATAAAGGTGTTCCATCGTTATTACGATAGCATTCATATATTAGCTCAGAACAATAGATTCTATCGTTGTTAGGAAGATATGACCAATCGTATGGTTGCCCGATAAATTGGTGAGCTCGTTCAATTGCATCCTTTATATTGATTGATTCTGTTACGCGCATCGCTATAACACTTTTTCCGCTATTTATATTGATTGCATCGTCTAAAAAATTATCTAATGAACGACAGACAACGCCATCTTTGGGATTCGCCTCAATGACAGATGGTATATTGTCTACAAGTGTATATATTGCTACATGGTCATATTGAACATCCATTTCTGTCTGTGTAGCATCTACTATTGCATTACTCATGACCGAATTTTCAGCCACGCAAAACAATAAATCACCATCTTGAAGCGTCGAATGATTAGAACTGCATGATGATAATATTAATACTATAGCTATTATTTTAATCAGATTATTCATTACACCACTTCGATAATGTATCAATATCCCTTACATCAACGATGCGTCTGAAATAGCCGCACTTCACGCAACTTATCATTGCCTTTGCTACCTCCTCGATAGTGTTTGAGAAACCCGGTATCCATGTGAATAGCCAATGATATTTGCCCCAGCCTTGAAGTCGTTTCTGACCTTTGTATGGCTTCATACCCGCAGGGCGAAAACCGTATGCTGCCTTGAATGGAAATTCGCGTAGGTCACGCTCGGTCTTAGACTTTGTTTGCGACCAAAACTGACGAGATGCTTCGCTTGTTCCTGCACCACTGACATAGATAAATACAAACTCTCGTTTTGGCCCAATAGCTTTTGCAAAGTGCATCGTAATCTCGTACGAGAGGTGGTAGTAATTCTCTTTCGACATTCCGATATTACTCTTGCCTGCACAGAAGAAGCAAGCATCATAACCCTGCAACTTCGGATTATCTACGGGCAAGGTCATAAAGTCCTCCACGATATACTCTTCGAGCTTGGGATGTACAATCTCACACGGGCGACGGCTCACGCTCAATACCATCTCGACCTCTGGTCTGTCAAGGCACGCAAGCAATATACCTTCGCCAACAAATCCCGTTGCTCCTGTAAGTATTATCTTCATTCTATTTAACTTTTTTAATGATAGATGTCATTGACACAAATATCTCCTCAGCCTCTTTTTTGTTAAGTCCCGCTTTGACTGCAACGGCTATCAAATCATCTTTTGCTGGCTCTATGCTATCATTTATAGATGTGGTATGATAGCCATTCATACCATCGCTTGGCAGTAGATCGTATGCAGGAGAGAATCGCCATTCACTATCCCGATAGATAAACGCAAAGTTCTTGGCGTGGTCATCTTTGTTTTCAATCAGGTAGTTGAACACCATCAAGCGATACACTTTCCATAATTCTGCAACGCTATGGGTAAGCGCAGCACATACCTGAAAGATGTGCGAATAGTCGATACTTGGCATACGATAATCGGCACCAATAAGTCCTGCAATACTTACCACATGCAGTTTGCCGTTTGGCGTGCGGTCAAAACGCTCCACACCAAAATATTTATCCTCAAACAATCGTGTTTCTGGCATATCAATACCGCACTCTTTGGCAAGCAATGAATAGTTATACTCATCACGACCTATGCGCTTGGGGTCTCTTTTCGCACGGAACTTAACCAACCACTCCTTACCCCCATAGCGAGTGAAAATCTTTGGACGAGCACCACCGGGTGAGCCACCTCGATGTTGAAACTCATCTATGCTCTCACCGGTATAATCATCACTATCAAGAATCTGTTCGGCCTCCAACGCAAGTTTCTCGAAATCGGCATACTCCTGTTTTGAAACTACACTTCTATCTGGTCGAAATTCTAATGCACCTCGTCCCGTAGCGCCTACCAATGCGAGGCGGTCAAGAAGGGTTAGGTTGCGAGGATTTATGCCTTGCTGCTGTAAATATCTGTCGAGTATAAGCAGCCCCCAGCCGTCTGGCAAGCAATCGTCAAATACTCCAAATCCACCATCAAAAGGTCTCGGTTTGGCAATGAATACGCCGCTTCGCAATGGCAGTTCAAATGGAGAAATCGAAAAGCCAGATGCTAACCACTCTGCGGTATACTCAAAAGCGCACAAGCCCTCCTTGGTCAGCGCCAAACGACCCACCAATTTGTCGGCATATATAACCTCAATCTGTTTAATGCTATTCATTTTTCTTCCCCCGTTTGCGATTAACACTTTGTTCGTTCAGCACATCATCAAGCGACTGATACTGCTTTTGAGCAAAAAGCGCATTAAACTCATCAAGGCAGTTCAGAGCAAAACCTATTTGAAGGAGTCCACGCAGTGATATCTCACCGGTCTGCTCGAAACGGCGATAGGTGGCAAACTTAACACCTGCTCTTGATGCTAATCCCTCCTGCGTGAGATTTAATTCCAGACGGCGAGTCTTGACTCTTGACGCAATCTGCCTTGCTATTTCACTTGGATTAGCGATATTAAACGATAATATATTATTCATAATCTATGTTGCGTATATCAACAAACAATATCTTATTTGTTGTAAAGATAATGACTTTGTTCTAAAAACGCAAAAAACATCACACCTATTTCTATTTGTCAGCAGTTAAAAATGTCGTGAATCGTGCGGAATCTATCGAAAAATCACACATTCCGCATGATTCAGGCTATTTTGACAAGACTTATTGGTTACATTGCCGTCAAATTTTAACCAATCATTAACCAGTATCTGTTTTAAATATTTGTGTGTATTTTAGTATCAACAATGATTCGAATTAGATTCCGGGTATTATATTTGTGGCGTGAAGAAGACAAAATTGACATATCGAGAATTGCGTTTAGGTAATATAGTCCATTATAAGAACCGCATAAAGTTACATACATTGCGTGTTGCATCGTTGGATGAGAAAAAAGTCAAGATGGGTGGAAGCTTACTGCGATACGAGCAGGTTACGCCAGTACCATTAACCGATAAGGTTCTTGTTGATTGGTGTGGTTTCGTATATGATGATTTAGAAAAGGCTTTCAGCAAGAATGGAGTTCAACTGCATTACAATTCGGAAAGAAACAGTGTTGAAATTAGCCTATGTGGTAAAGAACGAGAGATTACGGGTCTGCACCAATTGCAAAACCTCTATTACACGATGACGGGCGAGGAGTTGGAGATTCCTTCCGATAAAGTCGATTTAGAGGCTGACACTTTGTAAAAAATATGACGAACAACAGCGTGGGGCCGACGGCTATGACTAAAATCCCGAGACCGATTCCACCAGAGGCATGTAACATCTAAGAAGATTCGAATCCAAATGGTGTTGCTTCATTCGATATTACCACAATTTGAAATATGACTAGCAATAAACTTGTTACCTGTGCCTCTGCTCGGCTCCACGCAATTATAGATGCACGATAACTATTGTTGAGATATAGATAGTTCCTTCATATACATTATCTGACCAAAGATAGTGTTTCGGTGATACGGATAAAGGCTTTTTATAAACATACGAAACTCTTACCGAGACAATTGATTATTGCTATCGGTATTTCTCAATAGAATCGTGCATCTTTCTTTTTAGGGCTACATTTTCTGTCTTGATATCTTAGGCCAATCTTAGATTAATGACAGAGATAGATAATTGCAGCCCTTTCATTATTATTTTCCCCGCTTCATAAACCTTTGACAAATCTTGCCGTTACTCTTTCCAAAAGAGTTTATGGCAAGACAGGATATAGTTTATGGATGCCGAGTATGGCGAGGTGGAGACTTCCGGCAATGTTGCCGGCAAGACCTTCTACGAGTGTCGTCTGCTCGATAGCGTGGAGAATGCGGATAACGACAACGATTGCTACGATGAGATTATCGTACCCGCGGGCTTTGAGCAGTCGTATATATGGGGCACAAAACGAAGCGTTTACATTGGTTTAATTTCGGTTTAATTTTGAGAGCATAAACGAGGGCGCAGGTTTGTGTTTGGTTTACATCTATGAAGCTGTGGGTTTGCACCTGCGGCCTTTTTTGTATGCAGACGGTAAAACCCTTGTGTGGAGAGGCCTGAACGCGTATTTGGGGCTTTTATGGGCTTTATGTAGGTGCTGTTGGGATGAGGTTCGAATGCGTTTTGAATGGCGGTAGAAGCGGGGTAGGGTAGAAGACCTTGCTGCAGATGAGAAAGTATGGATGGTTGTTACTTACCAATCTACCATTGAGGATAGAGAGTGGCTTAACAACGAAAGCAATGTGCTGACCGAATATAACTGCTCGGAGGCAAAAGGTCTTGCACGCCTATGTACACATCTTATATCGCTAAACCAGTCATCTGCCGAGCGTAAAGAGAATGTAATGCGACTGCATATTGCCAAGAGCCGTTTCTTCAAAAAGGGAGCAACGATTAAGATTGCAACGGACTATGATAACGAGGTGTTCTACGATAGCCAACGAACAGATAGTTTAATGATGGAGTAATTTCACAACTTACCGAATAAAATGGCAACAATTAACCGAATTGCGAGGATGTCCAACAAGTTTTTGGACACTCTCTTCTTGTTAGACAGATTCATTCTATTTGGCAGATTGTTCCTTGCAGCGATTTATGCACATCTATTATGCGTTGATTGCGGCTGCCGCGGAAATGGAGCGATAAATCGCGCTCCTCCTCCATATAGCGACCATCGACCACTACATCGCACAGTTCGACCAACTCTCGGCGTGCAGGGTGGCGCAGTAACTCCTCGAATCGATAGCCCGTATAGCACCATATCGTCAGAGAGGTCTGTTCCTTAATCATTCGTGCCAAACGGACGAACCCCTCGGGGTGCAACATCGGGTCGCCACCCGTAAATGTTACATTCATCTCGGCATCGACAATCCGTCTGAACAACTCCTCGACCTCTATCGCCTCGCCACCTCTCTCGCTCCACGATTGTGGGTTGTGACACCCCTTGCAACGATGTTCGCACCCCGCCGCATAGAGCGAGGTGCGTAGTCCGATGCCATCGACCGATGTGCCATACTTTATATCGAGTATGCGTATGCTATTTGTGGATAACTCGGTCATTCAATTCCGCCAGTTTAGCCTTGTTCCAACGCTCGGTAGTACCTACCAGATAACCTGTGATACGCTGCAGGCGGTCAATCTCCTCGCTGCCGCACTTCGGACACTTCGTCAACTCCTGCTGTGCATCCTCATAGCCGCAGGTCATACAACGGTTGCGGTTGTGGTTTACAGAGCAGTAGCCGATGTTGTACTTATCGAGCAGATCAACAATATCCATAATCGCCTGTGGGTTGTGCGTAGCGTCGCCGTCAATCTCCACATAGAAGATGTGACCACCGCCTGTGAGTTCGTGGTATGGAGCCTCAATCTCAGCCTTATGCTTTGGCGAGCACTTATAATATACAGGGATATGGTTTGAGTTGGTGTAATAAATCTTGTCTGTCACGCCTGCAATCTCACCGAACTTCTTGCGGTCGATGCGTGTGAAGCGACCTGACAAGCCTTCGGCTGGAGTAGCCAACACACTGAAGTTGTGCTGGTAACGCTCCGAGAACTCCATCACGCGCTTGCGCATATAGCGGACAATCTTCAGATCCAGCTCCTGCGCCTCCTCGCTCTCGCCATGGTGCTTGCCAACAAGGGCAATCAAGCACTCCGCCAGACCGATAAAGCCGATACCGAGCGTACCCTGATTGATTACGCGCTCGATGGTGTCGGTTGGCTTCAGGTTCTCGCTGCCGCTCCACAAGGCTGACATCAGCAATGGGAACTGCTTCGCCAGAGCCGTCTTCTGGAACTCATATCTGTCACAGAGCTGCTTGGCTGTAATCTCCAGAATCTCGTCCAGTTTGGCAAAGAAACGGTTGATGCGCAACTGCTTGTCCTCAACCTCCATACACTCGATAGCCAGACGTACGATGTTGATTGTTGAGAATGAGAGGTTTCCGCGAGCAATAGACGTCTTCTCACCAAAACGATTCTCGAAAACTCGTGTACGACAACCCATCGTAGCCACCTCATACTGGTAACGCTTTGGATCATCGGCACGCCACTTCTCGTGGAAGTTATATGTTGCATCCAGGTTCACGAAGTTAGGGAAGAATCGACGCGCTGCAACCTTACAAGCAAAGCCGTAGAGGTCGTAGTTACGATCCTCTGGCAGGTAACTTACGCCACGCTTCTTCTTCCATATCTGAATAGGGAAGATAGCCGTAGAGCCACCACCAACACCCTCAAAAGTTGATTGCAACAACTCACGGATGATACAACGACCCTCGGCAGAGGTATCTGTTCCGTAGTTGATTGACGAGAATACCACCTGGTTACCGCCACGCGAGTGAATGGTGTTCATGTTGTGGATAAACGCCTCCATAGACTGGTGTACGCGGTTTACCGTGCGGTTGATAGCGTGCTGCTTGAAACGCTCGTCGCCCTGCAGGAAATCCAGTTCACGCACTACATAGTCATCAATCTCCGCCTCATAGAGGTGCTTTAAGTCGATACCAGACAACTGCTCGATGGTCTTCACCTCCTCAACATAACTTGAGCGCACGTATGGAGCGAGATAGAAATCAAAGGCAGGAATAGCCTGACCGCCGTGCATCTCATTCTGCACAGTCTCCATTGAGATACAAGCCATCACCGACGCAGTCTCGATTCTGCGCGCTGGGCGTGACTCGCCGTGACCAGCCACAAAACCACCCTTAAGGATGCGGTCGAGCGGGTGCTGGATGCAGGTCAAAGACTTGGTTGGATAGTAATCCTTGTCGTGAATATGCAGGTAGTTGTTGCGCAAAGCCCAAAGAGTCTGCTCCGAGAGAAGATAATCATCCACAAAAGGCTTTGTCGTCTCCGAAGCGAACTTCATCATCATACCTGCCGGAGTGTCGGCATTCATATTGGCATTCTCGCGAGTGACATCGTTCGACTTTGCCTCCACGATTTCGAGGAACATCTCGCGCGTCTTTGCCTTGCGGGCGATGCTGCGGCGGTTACGATAGGCGATGTAACTCTTTGCTACCTCCTTGCGAGGCGAGGCCATAAGTTCCATCTCGACCATATCCTGAATCTCCTCGACCGAGGATTGCTCCTTGCCGCGAAACTCTATGCGGTCAACGATTTTGCTGACAAGCGTTTCGTCCTCGCCTGCCTCGGTTGTAAGCATCGCCTTGCGAATGGCAGCGGCTATCTTCTCGCGGTTGAAACCCACGATGCGCCCATCTCTTTTGAGTACTGTCTGTATCATAGCATTAAAATTTTAATTTCTCGTTAGCGTATGATACTTGCGGAAAAGATGCAGATGAAACTTCTGACAAACATTGCAGACTCTATCCTTGACGCTCTATATCCCGAAAGCATCTAATAAAAAAGCAGACGAAGGCAGGTCTTCTGACTTATTTCCCCTGTGCGGTCTTCCCACTTTTAGCAGTGACCATTGAGATTGCACAGGTCTGATGAAAATTACAGCTACGGGTATAGTCTCGGATTTGCACCGATGTTCCCTTTTCATTCTCGGTAGGTACCCCCCCCCGAAGAACACCTTAATCTTTTGCAAAGTTAGTAAAAATACCTCTATCCTCAAAAAAATAGAGGTATTTTTTCACCATATAGCAGCAATGGCGATAAAGGCCAGTGAGGGAGAATTGAGAACAAAACGAAGAACAAAAATAATTCTTAATTTTCAATTACTCCTGCCTCTCAATCTTTGCCTTCGCGCGCATTTACTCCCCTTTAGGGGAGGACAAACTAATAGATCGAATAACGGCAATAACAACAAAAACAATAACGATAGTCATAATCATAAAGCGAACAGGGCGAGCAAGGCGAATATGAGAAATCTAGACACTGTAAACCTCTATTTAGCACAAATATACGCTGTATAATGCGATTTTATCGTAACTACTACTATTTTTTGATTATCGAAATATTTAAGAAAATCTCTTTCTCTCTCCAAGCCTATACAACGAACAAGGGGCTGCCTAACATTATTCATTGTTAGACAGCCCCTTTCTTGTATATTGAAGTTTAAATTACTTCTTCTGCTCTAATTGAAGAGTGATTGTTGGCTGGTCACAAACCGATGATGGGCCGAAGTACTGAATTGGACCAGGATATACATAGCTTGTGTAACGAGCCCATGTCTCACGCTTAGAAACGAAATACTTGTATGGAGCGCCGTCAAGCTCAACAAGAGCCTTACGGATAACAGGCTTCATCTTTCCATTACGCTTCTCAAGGTTCATCATCATTGTGATAGGTACACCACCTGCAATCCACTGATCAGCAGGGCTGTTTGTATTCTTAATGATAGACATGTAGCCGGTTTTGCCGTTTGCAATCAAACGAGTAGCATTGAATCCAAGGCTGTAGCAGTAGTCAGCATCATAGTTCGATGGAGCAGCGCAACGTCCCTCGTAACCGAAGAAGTGGTGTTGTGCGGCAAACTTACCAACATACTTACCTGCCTTTTTCATCTTCTCAAGCTTTGTAGCAACCATGTGAGAAAGCAACTTCTCGGTCTCGATCAAAGATACCTGTACGTTTCCGTGTGGGTCTCTGTCAAGAGCCAACTGCTCTGCAACCTCGGTTGGAAGAGAGTTGAACACCTTAAGGTTCTCCTCAGAAATGTGCTCCTTAACATAGTCAAGCTGTTTGTTGCGAGCAACCTCCTTAGCCTCGTCGGTAGCAAGAACGTCGTTAAGCTCTGCAATAAGCTTCTTGATAGCAGGGATAAACTCAATGATTCCCTCAGGGATAAGAACTGTACCGAAATTGTTTCCATCTGCAGCACGGGCAGCAACTGCCTCTGCAATGTATGCAACAACATCGTCGAGTGACATTGCCTTCTCCTCAACCTCCTCGCTAATCAAGCAAATGTTAGGCTGACACTGAAGAGCGCACTCAAGAGCGATATGGCTGGCAGAACGTCCCATCAACTTAATGAAGTGCCAGTATTTACGTGATGAATTACAATCGCGCTGGATATTACCGATAAGCTCTGAATAGGTCTTACAAGCTGTATCGAATCCGAACGAGGTCTCAATCTGCTCGTTCTTCAAGTCGCCATCGATAGTCTTAGGACATCCGATAACCTGTACTCCGTACTCCTTGGCTGCGTAGTACTCAGCAAGCACGCAAGCATTTGTATTTGAGTCATCGCCACCAATAATAACAAGAGCCTTGATATTCAACTCGCGAAGAATCTTGATTCCCTTCTCGAACTGCCACTCCTCCTCAAGTTTTGTACGACCGGAACCGATAATATCGAAACCACCGGTATTGCGGTACTCATCGATCATATCGCTTGTAATCTCCATATATTTGTGGTCAACCAAACCTCCGGGACCAAGAATGAAACCATAAAGTTTGCTATCCTTGTTCAAGGTCTTGATACCATCGAAAAGACCGCTGATAACGTTGTGACCTCCGGGAGCCTGACCTCCTGAAAGAATTACTCCCACGTTGAATGGAGCCATCTCATAAGGCTCGCCTGACTCGAACTCGATAACAGGCATTCCATAAGTGTTAGGGAACAACTTCTTAATCTCCTCCTGATTACCTACAGATTGTGTAGGATTACCCTCTTTAGCTTTTACCGGACCCTGAAGAGCCTTAGGCAATTTTGGCTGATACTCAGCTCTTGCTAACTGCAATGGACTTTTTTCCATATCGACTTAATTATAGATTAATTAGAAATTTGTCATAAAAACGGCACAACACGCCAAACAACGCAAAGATACATTTATTATGGCAATTTTCAAAACAGATGTTAAAATTCTATTCTACATCACGTCGGATTCGCTGATAAGGTTATTAATCAGCGCATAGACAGTCAAGCCGGCAACCGATTTAATGCCGGTCTTTGCCACAATATTCTTTCTGTGCGAAATGACAGTATAGATAGAGATATTCAACATATCGGCAATCTCTTTGTTCTGCATCCCCTTTGCCACAGCAACTAAAACATCGGTCTCGCGGTCTGAAAGTTCGTAGCTATTACGTTTCTCCTCCTCGTTGTTATTCTGCTGAACAAGAGCCTCCTTCAGTTTATTTTCAATCTCTTGGCGATTATCTCCAATATCAATAGTTCCGTGGTACTGTTTCAAAATATTCTGCTCCACATAATTATGAATCAGTGCAACGGTACACACATTGCCAAAAGAATTTATCGATGAATCTGACTTTGTGGCACCGCTCATCATGGGGTTTATAACCACAACATCGGGCCTTGTTGTGGCAACCTTCTCTTCAAGTTTGGCTATATATTCTGCGTGGGCAACCACCTCGAAAAGTGCCGAGCTTTCCAGAATCTTTGCAAACCCCAACGCAATAATGGCCGACTCCTCGCCCAAAACAATCTTTCTCTTTTTCATTGTAATCCGGCTTCAAGAAGTTCAACGTATGGGGCAAGAATTTTATTCTCGATAAGAGTATGTTTATCCAGATCTTCGGCCAAACGAAACAAATCGAAAAGAATGGAGATTCGCTCTTCCGGCAAAATTCCGGCAGGCAGATATTTAATAATAATATTCTTTAAATCAGATAGTTTGTCTTCAATGTTGCTATGGTTCTCTTCAAATGTTTCAATCGAGAACGTACTGTTGCGCACCCCCGAAGTCAACATCTGAATATATGGGAAAACGGTCTGTTCTTCAAACTCAAAATGTTTTGTAACCTCGGTTTGATAGTCATTAAAAAACTTGCGAAGCAACTTGCCGTCTTTTTCGGGCATTGCCTGCGCCAAATGGTCCAAATGGCGGGCAATGTGTGGAATTCTTGATTCCAAATAGTATTTGTGCGAGGCCTCAAGATATTTCAACAAATCTTCAAATCGCGCTTTGCGAATCTGCTCGGTAGTGGGTAAATAGTCGTTGAATGAATATACCTTACACACCATAAGGAACATCTGAGTATCTACACCATACATTTGGCATACATCATGAACACTCTTATCGCCAAATCCCAGCTCAATGCCAAATCTTGGCAAAACCAAAATGATATTTCTATTGGCACTGATCAAATCAGCCAACTTGCCCTCTTTAGAAAAAATACCTATCTGCATCTTAGTACCTCGTTAAAATCTACCGCTAAGGTACTCTATTTTTTTTGAAAAAATAGTGGTAATCCCTATAAATTGGGATAAAAACAGGATAAAAATCCAATAAATGGGGATATGTGAATTAGCTGAACCACATAACTTTGCAACTGTGAAAGTCGGTTATAAGACATTCCGGTAAAAGTAGAGTTTTTAGTGATAGTAAGCATATTGTTTTGGTTTTTAAGTTAAAAACGCAGGGTGTATTTTCTCAAAAAATCCTCTGCGTTTTTTTATATGTTTACAATGGGAAAATTTTACTAATTTTGCGCGAATTTTGAGAAAACAGGAAAATAAGTATAAAAAAGAGTATTTACATTATTAATTTCGTTATTATCGATTTGTAACGTTTATGCAAGCACTCCGGTTGATGAGGGTAATCAAATTTCAGGCCATGTTATAGAGGCGGGTTCGGAATATGACATTCCCGGAGCATCGGTATTGATTATTGAACTAAATCGCGGCACAGTAGCCGACGAAAACGGACAATTTGCATTTAAAAACATCGCAGCGGGAACATACACTCTGCGAGTTTCGGTTATGGGTTATAAGACCATGGAGAAACAGATAACCGTATCGAGGTTGTACGCGGAGGAGGTTCTGCGCTTTTCGGTGCAAATGCTGTTGCCGGAACAATCAACATCATTACCAAAGATCCGATAAACATTTGTTTTGGATGACCATGTGAAGTTACGGATCAGTGGAGGAGTGCAGAACATTTTGGATAAATTCCAAACCGATTTGGATCAGGGAACATTCCGCAATGCCGGCTACTTCATTAATTTAGGGATAGTCATTTAATTCCTTCAATCTGAGTCAATCGGCAGACTTTCCCGTATTTTTCCGA
>CAZMOG010000041.1:0-17134 GCA_964567845.1 uncultured Odoribacter sp.
TATCGTCCATGGCCAAACTGTATGATGAACTGGTTCCACAAGATTGATGTTTATTGTCCTGTTTGCCAGCGAGAGATTCAGAATACAATTGATTTATATACAAAGTAAAATAGGCTGTTAAAGCATGGTTGTAGCAGTTGATGGATATTCATCAACCGGAAAGAGTACCGTTGCTAAGCTTGTTGCAAAGAAGTTAGGGCTTATGTACATTGACACAGGTGCAATGTACAGAGCCGTAACTTATTTTGCTTTAAAGAGCAATTTGTTTAGCGGTGATAAGGTTGATGAGTTACGTTTAAAGGAGTTGCTCCCGAGTGTCACAGTTTCGTTTATGGCTGAGCCCTCGACCGGTAAAAATATTACCTGTTTGAATGGTGAGTGTGTCGAGAGTGAGATTCGTGGTATGGAGGTATCGAATAGAGTGAGTATCATTGCGGCTATTGGTTTTGTTCGTGAGTATTTGGTGGAACAACAGCAAGCAATGGGAAGGGTTGGCAATGTCATAATGGATGGCAGGGATATAGGTACCGTTGTCTTCCCAAATGCCGAGGTGAAGTTCTTTATGACTGCCTCGCCCCGGGTAAGAGCAAAACGCAGATACGATGAGTTGGTTGCAAAGGGCGATAATGTTACATACGAGGAGGTTGAGAAGAATGTCTTGACTCGTGATTATATCGATACTCACCGCAATGTTAGTCCTTTGGTACAGGCTTCCGATGCGATTGTTCTTGATAACGGCAATATGAGTATTGAGGAGAATGTTGATTTGATGGTAAAGTGCATAAAGGAGCGTTGTAATGATAATTGATATCGAGGATAATTCGGGCTTCTGTTTTGGTGTGGTAAATGCCATTACCAAGGCTGAATCGGAGTTGGCAAAAGGGGAGCTGTATTGTGTTGGCGATATAGTTCACAATGACTCCGAGGTTGAGCGTTTGGCTGCAATGGGGTTGAAGACAATCTCGGTTCAGGATATGGCGACCATGTCGGGAAAGAGGGTGTTGTTTAGAGCTCATGGTGAGCCTCCTGCATCGTATGCCTTGGCGAATAGCCGCGGATTGGAGATTATCGATGCCTCGTGTCCGGTTGTCTTGAATTTGCAACGTGCAATCAAGCAGGCCTATGAAGAGATTAAGGAGTTGGGCGGTTTGGTTGTTATTTACGGAAAGCATGGTCATGCCGAGGTTATCGGCCTTGTTGGTCAAACCGATGGAAATGCTTTGGTTGTAGATAAACCTGATGATTTGAAAAACGTAGATTTTAATGTGCCTGTCAGATTGTTTTCGCAAACAACTCAAAGCCTTGAGGGGTTTAAAGAGTTGGCTGCAAAGATGAAGGAGTTGGGGGGCGATAATGTTAAGGTCTATGATACAATTTGCCGTAAGGTGGCAAACAGAATTCCGCAGGTAAGCAAGTTTGCTGCGGAGCACGATGTTCTTTTCTTTGTGAGTGGTGAGAAGAGTTCTAATGGTAAACAGCTGTATGAAGTATGCAAAGGGGTAAATCCTAACTCATATTTTGTGCAGAGTGCTGATGATATTGTGTTGTCGCAATTTGAAGGGGCTGAGCGAATTGGTATTTCAGGTGCCAACTCAACACCCAGAAGATTGATGGACGAGATTAAGTTGAAAATTGAAAAATGGCAAAAGTAAGTAAGATTGGCGTTTTGACCTCGGGAGGTGACGCACCCGGAATGAATGCCGCTATTAGAGCGGTTGTAAGAACTGCAATTTATTATAAGTGCGAAGCATACGGTATTTATGGTGGTTATCAGGGTTTGATTAACGATGATATTCATCAAATGACTACCAGTCATGTAAGTAACATTATGCAGCGTGGAGGAACTATTTTGAAGACTGCAAGAAGTACCGAGTTTAAAACTCCCGAGGGACGTAAAAAGGCCTACGAGAATTTGAAGAAGCACGGTATTGATGCATTGGTTGTAATTGGTGGTGACGGTTCATTTACCGGAGCAAGAATATTTTCGCAAGAGTTTGATATTCCAACTGTAGGAGTACCGGGAACCATTGATAACGATATGTTTGGAACCGACCACACCATTGGTTACGATACAGCAGTAAATACAGCAATGGAGGCTATCGATAAGATTAAGGATACAGCAAGTGCTCACAACCGTCTTTTCTTTATCGAGGTAATGGGACGCGATGCAGGTTTTATTGCTTTAAGAACAGCAATTGCTACCGGAGCCGAGGCTGTTTTGGTACCCGAGTTCAATGTTGAGACCGAGGATTTGGTGAAGAAGATTGCTCGTGATTACGATCCGACAAAGTCGAGCGGTATTGTGATTGTTGCCGAGGGTGCGAAGTGTGGCGGTGCTTACGGAATTGCGCAGAAGGTTAAGGAGTTGCATCCGGAGTTCGAGGTGCGTTGCTCTGTTCTTGGATACCAGCAGCGTGGAGGAAGACCAACTCAGGCTGACCGTGTATTGGCAAGCCAGTTGGGAGTTGCTGCGGTTGATGCCCTTCTTGATGACCAAAAGAGTATAATGATTGGAATGGCTAACCGTGAAATTGTGCAGATTCCATTCAATAAGGTTGTTTTGAAGCGTAAGGGTCTTGACGAGTATCGCTTGAAGATGATTGATATTTTGGCATTGTAACAGGGCCATTGTAAGGATGTATGCCGAGGTTATCATACCGTTGTCGGTAAATGGAACATTTACCTATGAACTTCCCGCCGAGCTTTTAAATGAGGTTCGGGTGGGAAGTTTGGTATTGGTACCTTTTGCGGGAAGTAAGCGGTATGCAGCTCTGGTTGTGAAGATTCATGACCTGAAGCCCCAGGGGTTTCAGGTGAAGAGTATCGACGGAGTTGCCGATGACTCGGTTTTCTTTAGTGGTAAACATATTGAGTTTTTGAATTGGATTGCCGATTACTACATGGCAACTCCGGGCGATACTCTTCGTGCAGCTCTGCCGGTAGCGTTTCGTTTGGAGAGTGTCACCTATGTAATGGTATCGCCAAATATCGAACCGTTGGCGTGTGAGTTATCGGCGGCAGAGCAGCGAGTCATGAATGCGCTTTCCGATGGGAAGCCATACACAATTTCAGAGCTGCAGAAGTTAACGGGAATCAAGGGGATATTGCTTCATGTCAAGAGCCTTCTTGACCGTAACATAGTGGTGTTAAAGGAGCAGGTTGATCCTCTCTTTAAGCCTAAAAGTGAAAAGTGGTTGACCTTAACGGAACCCGTAAACGATGAGTTGCTATATCTGCTAAAACGTGCCACATCGCAACTTGCGGTATTGAAACTCTTTGCCGATAGTGGTAGAGATTCAATCCCAAAATCGGAGTTGACGCAGTATGCTGCAGCCGTTCGTGAACTGATAAAGAGAGATATTCTTTTTGTCGAAGAGCGTTCGGTTGAACCGACAGAACTGTGCGAAGAGTGCCACAAATCCAGCACATTAAACCCTGCTCAACAAGAAGCTCTGACAAAAATCAGCGAGCTGTATGGTGAATTTAGCAGTGTACTTCTGCACGGAGTGACCTCGTCCGGAAAGACCGAGATATACATAAAGCTTATCGAGCAGACAATTGCGCGTGGAGAGCAGGCACTATTTATGTTGCCCGAGATAGCCCTGACCATTCAAATAATTCAGCGTTTGAAAAGGGTATTTGGTAACCGTGTCGGAATTTATCACTCGGGAATGTCCGACAGAGCCAGGGCAGAGTTGTGGCGTAAACAGTGTAGCAACGAGCCGTATAGTGTTATTTTAGGTGTGCGTTCGTCGCTATTCTTGCCATTCAGAAACTTAGGTCTGGTTATTGTCGATGAGGAGCATGACACCTCGTATAAACAGCGTGAGCCAAGTCCAAGATATAATGGACGCGATGCCGCACTTATGCTGGCAAAGATTCATGGAGCAAAAAGCCTGTTGGGTTCTGCAACACCCTCGTTAGAGAGCTATAAAAATGCCCTTTCCGGGAAATTCGGATTGTGCGAATTAAATGTACGTCATGGCGATTTTCAAATGCCTGAAATTCGTTTGGCCAACCTTGCCGATGCACGACATCGCAAAATAATGAAGGGTAGTTTTACCCCAATGCTTCTATCGGAAATGGAGCGCGTTTTGATGAGTGGAGGTCAGGTTATTCTTTTTCAGAATAGGCGAGGTTTCTCGACTTTCGTAAGGTGTAATGAGTGTGGTCATGTGCCTCAATGTCCGGCTTGCGATGTGAGTTTGACCTATTACAAGGGTGATAACCGCATGATGTGCAGATATTGTGGCAGAATATTTCCGATTGAGACCCACTGCAAAAACTGCTCAACAGGTCATTATAAACAGGGAAGGGCAGGAACAGAGAAGATAGAGGAGGAGATTGCAACCCTCTTCCCTGGATATATGGTTGATAGAATCGATACCGATTCCATGAGCAACAAGGGGCGTTTTCGCGAATCAATTGCCAACTTTCAGAGTGGAAAGACCAAAATATTGGTCGGTACGCAAATGATTGCCAAAGGATTGGATTTTGGTGGTGTGAAATTGGTAGGCGTTATTGATGCGGACTCGTTAATCCATTTGCCTGATTTCCGTGCAGAGGAGCGGGCCTTTTCGCAACTATTGCAAGTATCGGGACGCTGTGGACGGCGTGGCAATGATGGAGTGGTGGTAATTCAAACTTCGGAACCGGAAAGAGTGCTGTTCGAGTGGTTGAAATGTACCGATTATGAATCTATGTTTCACGCACTTGCAATTGAGCGTAAAGAGTTTAACTATCCCCCTTTTACAAAGGCAATAGGAGTTGAACTACGCCATAAAGATCAGTCGGTTGTTCGTACTGAGGCAAATAGGGTTGCCGCCTTTCTAAGGAGCCGTTTGGGAGTTGAGAGTGTTGAGGGACCGGCAGAACCCGATGTGTCGAGAATTGGTTTGATGTATAGAGTGACAATGCTATTGAAACTCACTGATTATAACCAATTTGTGCATGCGAAAATGTGCCTTAAGGCATATTATGAAAAAAGTGACAAAAATTTAAGAGTTATAATAGATATAGACACATAGTAATTATAGTAGAGTATGGAATTTGTAATCTATTTGCTATTTGCAATATTCTTGGTGCTCTTTTATAAAAGGGCAAGCAAGGGGTTTCTAATGAATGAAAAGCGCAGGCCGCTTTTTATTTTAGAGTTAGTTTTGCTTTTGGGGGCAACAATTTACTCGCTACCTGTCGTATATAACAATGTCATGACGGATATTCAGGCTTCAAGATTGTCGCCTATAACCGCTATGAGAGTATTGTTGATTATAATTGCACTATTTATTTTGGTATCTTGTGTAAAATTATTTACAAAGAAGGGTAATAAATAGTAATTTTAACAAATATTGAGTCTTCAATTTCACATTTTTAACGCTCTAAACGTTAAAATATAGGACGATAGTAGTACTTTTGGGGGTAAAATAAAAGTATAAACATAATGGATACAGTAGATATTAAAGAACTTAACGAGCGAATCCGCCAAGAGAGCGCATTTGTCGATTTGATTACAATGGAGATGAACCGTGTAATTGTCGGTCAAAAACATCTGGTCGAGGATCTTCTGATAGGTTTGCTGGCCGATGGTCACTTGCTTCTTGAGGGTGTACCCGGATTGGCAAAGACGTTGGCAATCAATACACTTGCCAATACTGTTAATGCTAAATTCAACAGAATACAGTTCACTCCCGATCTTTTGCCTGCCGATGTGTTGGGTACAATGATCTATTCTCAGAAGAACGAGGAGTTTATTGTCAAGAAGGGACCAATCTTCGCAAACTTTATTCTTGCCGACGAGATTAACCGTGCTCCGGCAAAGGTTCAATCCGCTCTTCTTGAGGCAATGCAGGAGCGTCAGATTACCATTGGCGATAATACATACAAACTTGACGAGCCGTTCCTTGTAATGGCAACCCAGAACCCAATCGAGCAAGAGGGTACATATCCGCTTCCCGAGGCTCAGGTTGACCGTTTCATGTTGAAAGTGGTTGTTGACTATCCGAAACGTGAAGAGGAGAAGAGCATTATTCGTCAGAATCTTGGAGCCGAGTTCCCAAAGGCAAAGGCAGTGGTAACTCCACAGGATATTATCCGTGCAAGAGCCGTTGTTAAAGAGGTTTACATGGATGAGAAGATTGAAAAATATATCGTTGATATTGTCTATGCAACCCGTTATCCCGCTGAGTGCGGATTGGAGAAGTTGGCCGGAATGATTGCCTACGGAGGTTCACCACGTGCAAGTATCAGTTTGGCAAAGGCAGCTAAGGCTTACGCATTCATCAAGCGTCGTGGTTATGTAATTCCCGAGGATATACGAGCTGTATGTCAGGATGTATTGCGCCACAGAATAGGCTTGACCTACGAGGCTGAGGCAAACAATATTACTGCCGAGGAGATTATCAACGAGGTTTTGAATGCTGTTGAGGTACCATAAAGATTAAAACATGGAGACATCGGAGCTACTTGCAAAGGTACGAAAGGTTGAAATTAAGACCCGAGGACTTTCAAGCAATATATTCGCAGGAGAGTATCACTCTGCTTTTAAGGGGCGAGGTATGACCTTTAGTGAGGTTCGTGCCTACCAATATGGCGATGATATTCGAAATATTGACTGGAATGTCACTGCTCGCCACGGACAACCATACGTTAAGGTGTTCGAGGAGGAGCGTGAATTGACGGTTATGTTGCTTGTCGATGTAAGTTCATCTGGAAATTTCGGAACTGTCTCTAAGTGGAAAAAGGAGCTGATGACCGAGATAGGTGCAGTTTTGGCCTTCTCGGCAATTCAGAATAATGATAAGATTGGAGTTCTGTTCTTCTCGGACAAGGTTGAGAAATTTATTCCTCCTAAAAAGGGAAGAACCCACATTCTGCACATCATTCGTGAGTTAATCGATTTTACTCCGGAGAGTCATGGTACAGATATTCAGGCGGCATTGGAGTATATCACAAACTCAATCAAAAAGCGCTGTACCTGTTTTATCATGTCTGACTTTATCGATGATAAGGATTTCAGCAAGACCCTTGCAATTGCAAACCGTAAACACGATGTGGTTGCGTTGAAGGTATATGATCCGCGTGAAGCCGAATTGCCACCGGTGGGAATGGTCTATTTGACCGACTCAGAAACCGGTGAAAAGATGTGGATTGACACAATGGACAAAAAACTTAGAGATTCGTATAAATACCTGTACATGAAGCGCGATGCTGAATTACAGGCTGTGTTTAAGAAATCGGGAGTCGATTTTGCAACAATCGCAACCGATAAGGATTATGTAAAGGCGTTAATCTCTTTATTCAAACGAAGAGGAGCGTAGAAAACGTAAAGTGTATATGTTTAAGAGAATTGCAATATTACTCTTGTTTATAGTAGGAGCGATTCAAGGCGTTAATGCTCAGGATATTGAGTATGGCGTGAAATTCGATTCTACCCACATGCTCATAGGTGACCAGCAGAATTTGACCTACATTGTGAAGAGTCAGATTCCGTTGAATATTATTTTTCCACAATATGAGAAGAATATTGGCGATTTAGAGATAATCTCGGGGCCGCAGATCGACTCTACGCATGAAAAGGGGCTCTATACCTACACCCAAACCTATAGGATAACAACATTCGATACAGGTCTTGTTGTCATTCCACCGCAATCAATCCAGATTGCACTTGACGGTTTCAATAACTCATTGACAACCGATACAATTATGGTGGCGGTAAGCACCTTTGAAGTTGATAAAGAGAAGGGAATGATAGACATTGAGGGGCCGGTGGATGCTCCGCTTACATTCCGTGAGGCCTTGCCCTATATTCTTTATTCATTGTTGGGCTTGTTGGTAATAGCTGCAATAATCTATGTGATTATGCGTATAAAGAGGGGTAAACCAATACTTGGAACCACCTCCGAGCCGGCAATACCGCCATATCAGGCAGCACTTCAAGGAATGCAGAGCATTGATGAAAGAAAATTGTGGCAAGCCGGAAACGAAAAACTCTTCTATACCGAGCTTACAATGGTGTTGCGTGAGTATCTCGATGGCGAGTTGGGTTTGCAGTGCATGGAGAGTACCACTATAGAGATTTTGGGATACCTGAAGCAGAGTGCAGCTGTCGATGAGCGTTGCCGTAACTTTATCGAGGAGATGTTGAGCAATGCAGACTTGGTGAAATTTGCAAAAATGACACCTCTGCAGGACGAGAACTACAATTTTATGAAGGGAACCGCCGATTGCATTGACAAGATACATGCACAGGTTGTTGCAATAGAGCAGGCTAAAGCTGAACAGGCCAAAGCCGAGGCTGAGACTCAAAATGTAACCGAAGAAAAGGAGGAGCAAAATGGCTGACATGACATTTAATAATCCGGAATTGCTATGGCTGATGCTCATAGTTGTGCCGATTGTGGTTTGGTATATCTTGAAAGAGAGAACCATACATGCCGATATGGCCTTCTCTTCACTATCTTTGTTAAAGCAGATCAAACGCAAAGGAAATCCATGGTTGCGCCACCTGCTCTTCGCCATGAGAATCCTGGCAATAATGCTATTGATTGTAGCTTTGGCACGTCCGCAACACAGCAACTCCTGGGAGGAGTATTCGAGCGAGGGTATAGATATTGTTCTTGCCGTTGATATTTCAAGCAGTATGCTTGCACGCGACTTTGCGCCCGACCGTCTTGAGGCGGCAAAAGAGGTTGCATCGAAATTTGTCAATGCCCGCAACCACGACAGAATAGGTTTGGTTGTGTTCAGTGGCGAGAGCTTTACTCAATGTCCATTGACCACCGACCACGCAGTTGTTGTAAACCTGTTGAATGAGTTGAAGAGCGGAATGATCGAGGATGGAACCGCAATAGGGTTGGGACTTGCAAATGCAGTGAACAGATTAAAAGACAGTCAGGCCAAATCGAAGGTGATAATCCTATTGACCGATGGAGTAAACAACCGCGGTTCAATAGCTCCTCAAACAGCAGCCGAGTTGGCAAAAACCTTTGGAATAAAGGTATATACAATAGGAGTGGGTAGTTATGGAACTGCACCATATCCGGTGCAAACTCCATTCGGAATACAAATGCAGCAAATGCCTGTTGAAATCGATGAAACCTCGCTCATATCAATTGCAGATTTGACAGGTGGACGCTACTTCCGTGCCGACGACAACAGCAAACTTGAGAGCATTTACAACGAGATTGACAAATTGGAGAAAGATAAGATAGAGGTGAAGCACTTTAGCAAAAAGTTGGAGCTATACTTCCCATTTGCCCTGGCGGCCCTTTTATTACTATTGGGCCAGGCCTTGCTAAGATACTCACTGCTTCGTAGAATACCATAAATCAGAGAGTTATGTTTAGATTTGCACATATATGGGTTTTGTATCTGTTGGTAGTGATACCAATATTGATAGCCTTTTTTGCAGTTATGCGTAACCGCAAACGCAAGGCCATGGAGCAGTTTGGCGATATGGAGCTTATAGCACCCCTAATGCCTATGCGTTCATCGGGTCGCGAGGTGTTTAAGTTTATTTTGCTACTCCTTGTAATATTCTTTACAATAATCGGAGCTGCAGGACCTCAGTTCGGTTCCAAATTGAAACAGGTACAAAAAGAGGGAATCGAGATAGAGATATTGCTCGATGTGTCGAACAGTATGCTTGCCGAGGATATAAAGCCAAACCGTTTGGAGCGTGCCAAATTGGCAATATCGCGAATGGTGGACCGTTTGGCAAACGACAAGGTTGGATTGATTGTATTTGCGGGCGATGCCTACGTTCAACTTCCAATTACAACCGACTACTCGGCAACAAAACTCTTTCTGTCGAACATAGATACCGACGTGGTTCCTGTGCAGGGAACGGCAATCGGCAAGGCCATTGATTTGGCGGCAAAATCGTTCACTACCGATGAGTCTGCATCGAAGGCAATCATTGTCATCACCGATGGCGAGAACCATCAGGATGATGCGGTTAAGGCTGCAAAGGCTGCCCGTGAAAAGGGAATCAATGTCTTTGCAATTGGAATGGGATTGGAGCAGGGGGTACCTATCCCCGACGGCAAAGGTGGTTATAGAAAAGATGGCCGGGGCAACACCGTTGTATCAAAACTCGACGAGGAGATGTTGAAGCAGATTGTTGCTGCGGGCGAGGGCATGTATATTCGGGCAACCAATACCGATATTGGTCTGGATGCAATTCTTGAAGAGGTTGGTGAGATGAAGACCGCACTTCTTGAGGAGCGAATCTACACCGATTACGACGAGAAGTTCAGTTACTTCTTATGGGTTGCACTATTTTTGGCCATTGTTGAACTGTTGGTTTTAGAGAGAAAGAACCGTTATTTAATGAAAATCAATCTGTTTAATAAGAAATGATGAGACGGACTTTATTCATATTGATATGTTTTACACTGCTTCCCGTAGCACTTTATGCGCAGGAGGAGAGAAAGCATATCCGTAATGGAAACAAAATATATAACGAGGGTGATTATGAGAAGGCTCAAATTGAGTATCAGACTGCCAAGGAGTTGAACGAGGACTCTTTTCAGGCAACATTCAATCTGGGCGATGCCTTCTTCAAAAAAGAGAAGTACGACGAGGCATTAAAACAGTTTGAATCACTCACTGAGCGTGAAGATTTGACTCCTGAGCAGGCAGGTGCGGCCTGGTATAACTTAGGTAACAGCTATATGGCAACCCAAAAGCTCGACGAGGCTATCGAGGCCTATAAGAACTCGTTGCGTGCACGCCCCAACAGCATGGAGGCAAAGTATAACTTAGAGTATGCCAAGAGCATGAAGCAGGATCAACAGAATCAACAGAATCAGGATCAAAATCAGCAAAATCAAAACCAGAATCAGCAGAACCAGCAGGATCAGCAGAATCAAAATCAGGAGCAGAATCAAGACCAAAACCAGAATAAGGACCAAGATAATCAGGATAATCAGGATCAGAACCAGAATCAAGATCAGCAAAATCAGGATAAACAGGACCGGCAGAATCAAAACCAGAATCAGAACCAAGATCAAAACCAAAATCAAAATGGGGAGCAGCAATCCGAATCTAAAATTTCAAAAGAGGATGCTGAGCGACTTCTTGAGGCATTGAGTGCTGATGAGCAGGATGTGCGTGATAAGGTTCAGAAGGAGAAAATGGAGGAGATTAAAGCAAGGCAGATGAAGATTGATAAGGATTGGTAACTATAGTTAGGAGTTAGGAATGAAGAGGGTTGTTTTATTTTTGGCGTTGTTTTTAGGAGCGGTTGTGGCCAAGGCACAAGATGTTGCGGTTACAGCAACGGCACCTTCGGTAGTCGAGGTGGGCGAGGCGTTCCGATTGGTATATTCGGTTAATGCAAAGGCCGATGCAATCAGTGGAGTAAAACTCGACGGATTTTCGATAATGGGTCCAAGTACATCGTTCTCATCATCGAGTTCATGGGTTAACGGTAAACATACATCGAGTGTCGATTATAGTTATACCTATATTGTGAGTGCCGACAAGGAGGGAACATTTTCAATGCCGGTGGCAACTGTAACTGTCGATGGAAAGCAGTATAAATCGAATCAGGTATCAGTTCAAGTTGTTGCAGGTTCACCACAATCCGGTACCGGAAATCAGGGTGGTGTGACCAATGGTGCAGCTGCACGGCAACGTGCCTCATCGGGACAATCGGCAGCCATAACAAACGAATCTCTCTTCACAGTAGTGGAGGTGAGTAAGAGTTCGTTGTATATGGGTGAATCTTTATTGGCAACCATAAAGCTCTATGTATCGCCTCAGGTGGATCTGAGCAACCTTGACAATGTGACATTCCCCAAGATGGAGGGATTTTTGGTTGAGGAGATCGATCCCAACCAGAATATAACCTTGACACGCACAAACTACAATGGCAAGGTTTACAACATGGCTGTAATCAGAAAAATGTTGCTCTTTCCACAACATACGGGAGAGTTGGTTATAGACCCGTTCGAGATTGGTTGCATTGTTCGTGAAAGAATTTCAGGAACCGGCGACAGCTTCTTCGATGACTTCTTCGGCAACTACCATGAGCGTAGAGTGATGCGCAAGAGCAGCCCTGTTAAAATCAATGTAAAGGAGTTGCCGGTGGCAGGACGTCCTGCAGGATTCTCGGGAGTTGTTGGAAATATTACAGCAAAGGCAACCCTATCGGCCGACTCAGTTGCTGCGAACGAGGCCCTTACATATAAAATCACAGTATCGGGTAGTGGAAACTTGAAGTTGATGACTGCCCCAACATTGAATCTGCCTCACGATTTCGAGGTTTATGAACCCAAAACAACCCGCAACATTGCGGCAACTGCAACAGGAAATCGTGGAACAGTAACATTTGAATATGTAATTATTCCTCGCTTTGCAGGAGAGTATCAGATTCCTGCATTGAAGATTCCATATTTCAATTCGGTAAACAACCGTTACGTAAGTGTCGATATAGAGCCGTTTAATGTAAAGGTACTGAAGGGTAATACTCCGACAGGTCAAACAGTGGGCGATGTGGTACAATCGTTCAAAAAAGAGGAGGTACGCCGAGTAGGTCAGGATATTCGATACATTAAAAGCGGTAATCTGCAACTTCGTAAAACCGGTTCATACTACTTTGCCTCGGTTGCATATTTCCTATCCTTTATCATTCCCGCACTTCTCTTTATCGCGGGGGCAGTTATTTACCGTAGAAGAATTGCAGCGGCTGCCGATATTGCCCGTGTAAAGAATAAGAGTGCCAACAAAATGGCAAAGCGCAGAATGAAGCTTGCCTTGAAGGCAATGAGTCAGGGTTCGGCAGAGTTGTTCTACCAGGAAACTTTGAATGCGTTGTGGGGATATGTAAGTTATAAACTTAATATCGATCCCGCCGAGCTTACTCGCGATAATGTGAGTGAGTTGCTAAGCAAACATCAGGTAAATGAACCAATGATAAACAGTTTCATCGAGGTTCTTGACCGTTGCGAATATGCAAGATATGCTCCCGGCAGTAACCCTGCCAATGCAATGAACGAAATTTATAATCAGGCAATTTCGGTAATCACCGATTTGGACAAGGTAATCAGATAGGCTATGAAGAGAGTTATTATATATGTTTTGACACTTCTGTTCAGTGTAAATGCTCTATATGCTCAGAGCGCGGAACAGGCGGAGAGTTACTATCAGAGCGGTGATTATGATAAAGCCATTCAGGAGTATAACACACTTTTAGAGCAGGGCAACAGCAGTGCTGCACTATACTTCAATTTGGGTAACTGTTACTACAAGATAGGCGAAAATACCAAGGCAATTATCAACTATGAAAGAGCAAAGCGTTTGGCTCCGGGAGACAAGGATATTAGGTACAACTTAGAGTTGGCTCAAAAGGCAACAGTCGATAAGATTGAAACCTTGCCCGAAATATTCTTTGTCCGATGGTATAAATCGTTTATCGATTCAATATCGGTCGATGGTTGGGCATACTTTTCGGTAGTGGCCTTTGTTGTGGTGCTTATAATGCTCTGTATGTTCCTCTTCTCAAACTACTCTGTGGTGAAGAAGATTGGATTTTATGTGGGAATTGTTTCCTTTGTGGTGACAATATGGAGTGTATGTGTGGCTCATGAGCGATATTCCCATGAAATAGAGCACAATCAAGCCATAATAACCACTCCAAGCGTTGCAGTTAAGTCCTCGCCCGATAATTCAGGAACAGATCTGTTTGTTGTGCACGAGGGTTTAAAGGTTGATATCCTCTCAACTATAGGCAGTTGGTACAATATTAAGCTTGCCGATGGAAACGAAGGTTGGATTTCCGAGAGCGATTTGGAGAGAATCTGATATTTTTTCTTACCTTTGTGGTGTATGGAACAGTATGTAGTATCGGCTAGAAAGTATAGACCCGCATCGTTTGATACGGTGGTAGGGCAGTTGTCCATTACCCAAACCTTGAAAAATGCCATTCAAACCAAGCAGTTGGCTCAAGCATACCTGTTTACAGGTCCAAGAGGTGTGGGTAAAACAACGTGTGCCCGAATCTTTGCCAAGACTATCAACTGTATGAATCCAAAGGCCGATGGCGAGGCTTGTGAAGAGTGCGAGTCATGCAAGGCCTTTAACGAGGGGCGTTCACTCAATATCCATGAGTTGGATGCGGCATCGAATAACAGTGTCGATGATATTCGTTCGCTTGTTGAACAGGTAAGAATACCGCCCCAAATCGGAAAGTATAGCGTTTACATTATCGATGAGGTACATATGTTAAGTACCGGTGCTTTCAACGCTTTTCTTAAGACATTGGAGGAGCCACCTGCATACGCTGTATTTATCCTTGCAACCACAGAGAAGCATAAAATTCTGCCCACAATATTGTCGCGTTGTCAGATATATAACTTCAATAGAATAGGGGTTAAGCAGACCATTGAGCATTTGAAGTATATTGCAGCAAAAGAGGGTATTGCTGTAGATGATAACGCTTTGGATATTATTGCCCAAAAGGCGGATGGAGGTATGCGCGATGCCTTGTCGATTTTCGATCAGGTTGCCAACTTCTGTCAGGGACACATTACATACGAAAAGGTGATTCAGGATTTGAACGTTCTGGATTACGACTACTATTTCCGTTTAACGGAGCTTGCCTATCTTGGAAAGATTACCGAGAGTATGTTGCTTGTCAATGAGATTCTATCGAAGGGTTTCGACGGAGGTTTGCTGATGAGCGGTTTAGGAAAACATATCCGCGATGTGTTGGTTTCAAAGGATACACAAACAGTGAAACTTTTGGAGATGGGACAGGAGCTTCAGGCACGTTATGTCAAGCAGGGGGCTGATTGCTCTACAGATTTCCTTTTCGAAGCTCTTAAACTTTTGGAGCAGGGCGAGGCGCACTATAAATATACCATTGAGAAGCGTTTGTGCGTTGAGCTTACCATAATTAAGCTCTGTCAAGTTAATGAGCTTAAAAAAAAAAGTTGAGGGCAAGTGAGTTCCCCGGTATTCTTCCCATAAAAGATTTTGGTTTTAAAGGCGGTAAGACGGTTGCCAAGACACCGGCTCCGGCTACACAACAGGAAGTTCAGCAACAAGTTGTCTCTCAGCATGAAGCTCAACCGGTATCTCATTCTGTTTCCCAAGCTGTTCCCCAATTAAAGGGTGTTGCAAGCCCTGGCGGAACAATAAATTTGCGTGCCGCATTGGATAAGATAAATAACCGAGCCAAAGAGGTACGTAATGAGGTTCAGTTAGGTACAAATTCATTTAATGACGAGGCTGTTAAGGTTGCCATACAGAATTTTGTTGAGACTAAAATTAATGATAGTCAGTTGTTTATAGTGCTTAAATCGCTTGAACCCAAGGTAACTGGTTCAGATATTCTTTTCTATGTTGACAGTAACTTCACCGAGCAACAGATTCTTCCGTATAAGCAACGTTTAGAGAGTGCAATTGCAACATTTGTAAATAATCGTAATGTTACTTTGCAGATTAAGGTTGTTGAGGGTGGTGCTGCAGAACCGGCTAAACCTGTCTATATTACCCAAGCCGACAAACTTAACCACTTCATTGAACTTAACCCTGTAATTGCCGAAATGGTGGAGCTTTTAGGGTTGGAGATTGAATAAAATTAGGTGAAAATTTATTTCGTTTATTTGCATCTTATTTTTTTTTCTTTTTATATTGCACATGATTTCTAAGAAGTCGAGTGTTTTTTGTTCTTTTATGTATGGATAACCTATTGTTTAACCTAAATATAAACATTATGACCAAAAAATTAATTTTAGCCATGATGCTAATAGTTATATTCTTACTTATTCCGGGTTTTGAAGGGAGTGCGCAGAAGAGGAAGAGGAGTAAAGGGGGGACGAGTGAACAGTTTGAGGTTTTTCGATTGCCGGATTCATTAAGCTTTGAGCAGAGGGTAGCCCATTTGTTTGATTATTACAATAAAAATACATTTTCGGAAAAATTATATATTCATACAGATAAAGAGAGTTGTTTGTCCGGTGATACAATATGGTTCAAAGCATATTTGACAAGTGCACTTACAAATTTACCATGCGATTATAGCCGTTTTATGTATATCGATATTGTAGATAGAAGTGATTCAATCTATTACAGAGAGATGTATTCACGACCTGATACAACATATACATTTTCCGGAAATATTCCATTAGCCGAGGATTTGCGTCAAGGCGAGTATTTCATTCGCGCATATACCTATTGGCAACAGAATCAAGATGAATCATTTATTTATAAGAAACGTATTCGCATAATAAACCCCTTTGACCATCAGATAAAGAGTGAGATTAGGTTAGAGAGGGATAATAGCCAAGGTAAACGAGTAATATCGTTATCATTTGTAAATCATTTGAATGAAAAATATACAAATGTCGATTTTTACTATTACGTACCAACTCCAAATGGAGATAATACTCCTATTTTGGCTAATACGGGATATAATGGAGTTTCACGAATAACAATCGACGATTCATTGGCAAATAAGATTTATTTGAAGTTTTCGTATGCATCAAGTTGGGATTATGAAGGGTATGTGGATATCCCGGGTAGTAAAATTGATTTTGATGTTCAGTTTTTTCCTGAAGGTGGAACTTTGCTCAGTAACAACGTTCAGCGAGTTGCATTTAAATCTGTAGGAAGAGATGGTAGAGCGATACCGGTGTCCGGAACAATATTTGATAATGAAAAAAAGGTTTGTTCGTTTTCAAGTAATGAGTTGGGAATGGGCACGTTTTTAATACAGGTCGATAGTTTAAAGAGATATAGGGCCGTTGTTACTCATGAATCCGGTACCATGAAGAAGTATGACATTCCTTTTTCAACATCGGGAGTGGCACTTCAGGTTATGGGAACCGATGATATGGCAATCTATTCAATCATAAATTCAGATAATTATAGAGATATTCTAAATGATTGTTATGTTGTAATTCATTCTCGTGGTTTGTTGCTTGGTGTTATGGAGGCAACAAAATATAATAACATTAGTCTGAATTTATCGAACGCACCGGCGGGAATATTACATTTTGCTTTATATCACAAATCAGGGAAAATTTTAAGTGATAGATTATGGTATCATCATAAATCAAAATTAAGCAATACCAATATTGCTGTTCAAGAGTATAAAGATTTGGGAGTTCGAGAATTGCGACCGGCT
>CAZMOG010000042.1:0-16208 GCA_964567845.1 uncultured Odoribacter sp.
AGATTGGAACAACATACTCTGCTTACATTGTATTCCAGGCTGGCGATGCTGAGTACATAGTTGAGGTTAAGGGTACTGCTGTTGAGACTCCTGAGAAGGTTGCTCTTCCGGAGATGGAGGTTGTAAAAGAGTATAGCTTTGAATTTGATGCTGTATTTGTTCCTGATTATTATTCTAATGATCCAAGTCAGTTTACACTAGAAAGCCAAATAGTTGATATTGAAGCTCTAATTGGAGGAGAAGTTAATCAAATCTTAATGAGCTATCTTGATGAGAACTTAGAGGTTGCATTCCAGGATTGGACAGAGACCGACGGATGGTTTGGTGCTGACGGAGCAACATATTGGGGCAATGGCTCTATTACATTTATGAAGCCAAATACCGATGGTACATTTAGTGAAATCGGTACATTCCCATCATTGACCGGAGGAGAGGTTGCAGTATGTACATATCGTTATTGTAACACCACTACACTTAAGGCAGTAGATGTAACATTCACTGTAACTGCTAAATTACAGGAGTAATACAGAATTCAGTCTTCATATTTACAAAAATCGGGAGGCCAATGGCCTCCCGATTGCTTTATATTAAGATAATTTATCTTAATATTTTGAGCTAAAATTACTCTGTAGCAGCTGTTAGCTGAACAGAAACAACAACATCAACAGCTTTTACTGTAGCTGAATTTGCATAACGGTAAGTACACTTAGCGCTAACGGCACCATCGTTGATAGCTCCACAATAAAAAAATGTTCCATCTGCATTTGGTTTCAAGCAGAACATAACGCTCTCTGAACCCCAGTAAGCAGCAGCCTCTGCACCAAACCAACCGTCAGTCTCGCTCCACTCCTGGAAGAATAGCTCCAAGTTATCGTCCAAAGCACCCATCAACAACATATCAGGCTCACCACCAATCAATTCCTGGATGTCAGGCATAATCTCCTCAAGTGTGAACTGAGGATCTGGAGTTGTGTAAGCACCCGGGTTAGTTCCCTCGTATGTCATTTCGTATGTCTTTACAACCTCGAACTCTGGAAGAGCAACCTTCTCAGGAGCTGCAACTGCCTCCTGATTAACCTTTACAACATACTCAGCATCGCCTGATCTGAATACAATGTAAGTTGGATATGTTGTACCAACTACAGCGCTATTTGGCATCAAGCAGCAAGTTCCATACAACTGAGCAACATTCTCGTGGAAACCGATATTATCGATACAAGACATTCCACCGAATGAAGGCTCAGCAGAACCCTCCTCTGCAAACCAGTAGAAGTAGTTAGATGAACGTGCCTCATAGCAGCTTACGAACTCGTTTTGAGCATTGTATGCTCCCATATCAGCATCACCTGCATTCAAAGCCTCCTCTAACTCACCCTCGCCAAGGCCAAGAGCAGCCTCGATCTCTGATGTAATATCTACTGAGTAGTCGGCAATTGGAGTTACATACTTAGTAGGATCAGAATAAGCTCCCCAGTATCCAAACTCTGTTCCGTCAAGTGCGATCCAAGTAGCACCCCAAGCGTTATCCTGAACAACCTGAACATTAATTAAATAGTCAGCATCCGGAGCTACGAATGAACTTGCAGGAGCCTCAACAACGTTGATAACAACCTCGAACTTAACCTCTACATCGCCATAGATATACTTTCCAGCCAATGTGTGAGTCTCTCCGGCTACGAATGAAGAAGAGTTGTCATATCCAAGTGTATAGGTAACTCCGTCACCCTCCAAGAATGCGCAACGAACAGCACCTGTTCCGTTTGGATCAGGAGTTCCCCAAGAGATTGGGTTGTGCTCTGAGTTGTACCAGTGACCTACCGGTCCATTGGTTGAGTATGCAGGAGTTGAACCATCCTCAAGAGTGTAAACAGTTCCATCAGCGTTCAAACCTACGTATGTAACCGAACCGTCAGCAATTGCAGCAGCCAAGTCAGCTACACCAAGCTTTGTTGCAACCTCAGCTGCAGATACCTCACCATTCGCTGCACCAGGATAAATCTCAACAGTTACTGTAACTGTCTCAATCTCAGGCACTGGTGCCGGCCCTGGCTCCGGTGCTACATAAGCAGCCTGCTTTCTATTTTTCCTTGCTCCTAAAAACAATAACAGAGCCTATCTTTGCAAAAATAGGCTCTGTTATTTGTGTTAAGTATTGAATATCGACTAACTTAATCCCATTAGCTGTGCCTCTATATTGTGGACATTTTCAATGTCGATTCCCTCTTTGGCTCGATTGAATTTTGCCTGAATCTTATCTAAGCACAGATTTCCAATGCTGCCCTCGTGGGTGTGGTGAATAGGGCGAACTGCATTTTTGGTATATTCACCATTCTGAACCTTCATTCCGACAATTTTGTATGCCTCGCGGAATGGAACTCCTGCTGCAACCATGTCGTTTACGTCCTCGACAGTGAATAGATAATTGTAACGCTCATCGCTGAAAATATCGGTATTCACCTCCATAACATTGAACACATCGCCGGCAATATGCAGACAATCGTTCAACTCCTTGAAGGCAGGCATAAATATCTCTTTGGTTAGCTGCATGTCACGGAAGTAGCCTGATGGCAAGTTTCCACACACCATTGACATTTGGTATGGCAGTGACTGCAGACGGTTACACTTTGCGCGCATCAATTCGAATATATCCGGGTTCTTTTTGTGTGGCATAATGCTTGAACCTGTTGTATAGCGGTCGGGCAGATGCACAAAGCCGAAATTTCCACAGGTGTATAGACAAATGTCGTAGGCCATTCTTCCAAGGGTCTGGGCAATAGAGCCGATTGCGTACAGAACATTCTTTTCACACTTACCTCGTTGCATTTGGGCATATACCGAATTGTATGCCAAATCACGGAAACCAAGCAACTCTGTTGTCATGGTTCTGTTCAATGGGACCGATGAACCATAGCCTGCTCCCGAACCCAATGGATTGGTATTTACCATATCGTATGCAGCCTTGAGTTGCAGAATGTCATCGGCAAGGCTCTCGGCGTATGCACTGAACCACATTCCAAACGACGATGGCATTGCAATTTGCAAATGGGTATAGCCGGGAAGCATTACATCTTTGTACTGCTCCGCCTTTTGAAGCATTATATCAAATAGTCCTTCAACATTTTGAAGAGTTGTAAATATCTCCTCACGAGTATATAGCTTCAAATCGACCAGAACTTGATCGTTTCTTGAACGGCCGGTGTGAATCTTCTTGCCGGCCTCGCCATACCACTCTGTAAGCATAAACTCGATTTGTGAATGTACATCCTCGACACCCTCCTCAATTACGAATGTGCCATTAAGTACCATGTGGTATATTTTGCGCAACCCCTCCTGAAGTTGTGCCAATTCATCAGCACTTATCAAACCTATGCTATGCAACATTTTAGCCTGAGCCATGTTACCTAAAACATCGGCCTTTGCCAAATAGATATCCAACTCTCTGTCTTTACCAACGGTAAACTCCTCGGTAAATTTGTCAATGTCGTAACCTTTGTCCCAAAGTTTCATACTCTGTTATATTTTAAGACCATCAAGTAATTTTATATATAACTCTATGGCCTGTTCTATTTCGCTTATGTAAATAAATTCATTCGCAGTGTGGCTTCGTGAACTTTGACCCGGTCCTATTTTCAAGGTGGGAAAATTCATTGCCGTTTGATTCGAGGTGGTTGGTGAACCAAAAGGTTTCAATCCCAACTCTACACATCGGGTAACTAACGGATGGTTGTTATCAATGTGCGATGAGTTGTGTTTAAAAGAGCGTGCCTTTACCTCGCACTTGACGTTTTCGCGCACAATGTCGAAAATCTCCACATTGGTGTAGCAGTCATTGATTCTAATATCAACCATAAAGGTGCACTCGGCAGGAACAATATTGTGCAAAGAGCCTGCCTGAATTCCGGTTACGCTCATCTTTACCGCTCCAAGCTCCTCTGACACCTTTGGGAATTGATAACTTCTGAACCATTCGATATCGGGCAAGGCCTGGTATATTGCATTTATACCTTCGTTGCGGGCAGCGTGTCCTGCCTTTCCGGTAGCCTTACAGTCCAAAACCAACAATCCACGCTCGGCAGTTGCAGGCTGCATTCCGGTTGGTTCTCCAACTATTGCCGCATTAATTTTTGGCAAGGCTTGAAGAGCCGCTCTGATCCCATGTTCACCTGTTACCTCCTCTTCGGTCGATGCTAACCAAATCAGATTGTAGGGTTGCTCCACCCTGTCAAGATGCAGAAATGTTGCAAGCAGACTTACAACACTACCGCCTGTATCGTTGCTACCCAAGCCAATAATCTTTCCATCTTGCTCGATTGGGGTAAAGGGGTCTGTAGCCCAACCATCGGCAGGTTTTACCGTATCAATGTGGCCATCAAGAAGCAGGGTTGGCTTGCTGTCGCTCCAATGTGAGCTGCAAATCCATAAATTGTGGTGACACCGATTAACCTTGTATCCAAGCCCCTGAATGAAGTTTTGCAACATGTCAGCCACTGCGCCCTCGCTTCTACTGAGCGAGGGAATGGCTATCATTGCCTTTAAAAGTTCGACAGCATTGTTTGTTTTCATAACTCACTTTACAATAACAGTACCTCCGTCAAGATGGTCCGGGTCGGTTAAACGAACCGCAGCCACTCCCGAGTCGATTGTTTTAAAGGCATTTTCAAGTTTTGGAAGCATTCCCGAGTAGATTACTCCGCTTCCCTTCAGCTCTGCAAATTGCTCTCGGTTTATCGATGGAATGGCAGAGCTGTCATCATCAATATCCATTAGTACTCCCGGCTTGTCAAAGCAGAAGGTCAACTCCACCTCGTAGTACTTGGCAAGAGCCGATGCCACTGCATTTGCCACGCTATCGGCGTTGGTATTCAATAAATCTCCCTCCTTGCTGAATGTTATGGGCGAGAACACAGGCATAATACCCTTTTCAAGAAGCATTGCCACCATTTCACAGTTTACACTGTCAATATCGCCGACATAACCCCAATCTATATCCTTAACAGGACGTTTATGCGATACCACAATACCCATATCGCATCCCGACACTCCGCAGGCATTCACTCCGCGTTTTTGCAACTCTGCAACAACGGTTTTATTTGCCAATCCGGCGTAAGCCATTACGGTTACTTTCAATGTCTCGGCATCGGTAATTCTGCGTCCCTCGTGCATCTTTACCTCAAGTCCCAACTTTGTGGCCAATTGTCCTGCCAATGTTCCTCCACCATGTACCAACACGCAGTTTGGATAGAACTTGGGAAGTTCATCGCACAAACGGGTCAACATTTCACGATTCTCAATCAGCTTACCGCCAATCTTAATAATCTTAATCTTCTTCATAGAAAGGAGAGTTAAAATTTCTTCATAGTTCCATGGAACGCCTCAAGGAAGCGATCACACTCCTTGCGAGTGATTGTCAATGCAGGCAACAAACGCAAAGTATTGGTTCCGGCCATTCCTGTCAATACGCAGTACTCATTCAATAGTACACTTCTGAAATCGCCCTGCGGCATTGGAAGATCAATACCAATCATCAATCCGCGTCCTCGCATATCCACAATTCTGCTCTCTTTGCTCAACTCGCTCATAAGGTATGCGCCCTGCTCTGCGGCATTCTGCACTAAATTCTCACTATTCATTACCTCAAGAACGGCCAAAGCGGCAGCGCAAGCCAAGTGGCTACCACCGAAAGTGGTTCCAAGCATTCCCTTTTTAGCCTCGATTTCGGGTTTGATAAGTACTCCGGCCATAGGGAATCCATTTCCAATACCCTTCGCCATTGTTATCATATCGGGCTTAACTCCGCTCTGCTGGTGAGCAAAGAACAATCCGGTTCTTCCGTAGCCCGACTGAATCTCATCAAGAATAAGCATAGTGCCGGTCTCATTGCACAACTCGCGCATCTTCAAAAGGTAGTCATCGTTTGGAACCTGAATTCCTCCAACGCCCTGAATACCCTCGATAAGAACTGCAGCATAACACTCCTTTTTTAACTCATGCTCCAAAAGCTCCACATTGTTCATCGGAATAAAGGTTACCTTTTGGGTTCTGTTTACAGGAGCCTGTATTTTGGGGTTATCGGTTGCCGCAACTGCCTGACTTGTACGTCCGTGGAACGCTGATTTCATAACAAGAACCGCATCGCGTCCGGTTTCAAACGAGGCCAACTTCATGGCATTCTCGTTCGCCTCGGCTCCACTATTGCACAAAAACAGTTTATAATCGGGATAACCGGCAGTTTTGCACAACAACTCGGCCAACTCCACCTGCAATGGATTCTTTACCGCATTCGAGTAAAAGCCAATATTGTTAAGTTGCTCGGTAATTCTTTTCACATAGTGAGGATGCGAGTGACCTATTGAGATAACCGCATGGCCACCATAAAAATCGAAATACTCGGTTCCATTTGCATCCCACAATAGCGATCCCTGAGCCTTCACCGGCTCAACATCCAATAGTCCGTATACTTCAAACAGATTAGACATACCTATATATATTAGAAGTAGTTAGCTTTCAATTTTAATCCGCAACACTCATCCAAACCGCACATCAGGTTCATATTCTGAACTGCCTGTCCCGATGCACCCTTCAACAAATTGTCGATAGTCGAGGTGATAAGAAGCTTGTCATCCTGCTTTGCAAGGTGGATATAACAGAAGTTGGTATTTACAACCTGCTTCATATATATTGCCTTGTCGCTTACACACACAAACGGATGGTTTGCATAGTACTTTTTATATAACTCTTTAATCTCTTCGAGCGAGGTCTGAGTTCTTACAACAATATCGGTAAATATTCCACGACTATGGCATCCGCGTACCGGCACAAATGCAATGTCGGGGACAACCGAACCGCCACTCTTCGCGAGTGTTTCACCAATCTCGTCCAAATGCTGATGGGTGAAAATCTTGTAGTTAGACAAGTTGGCAGTGCGATTACTGAAGTGGGTATCGTTGGTTGGTTTTTGGCCTGCACCGGTTGAACCTGTAATTCCCACTACAGTCACCTGCTCGGGAGCCAGGTTTGCAGCAACCAATGGTAGCAAGCCAAGCTCTATTGATGTTGCAAAGCAACCCGGATTGGCAATATGGGTTGCCTTTTTAATTTCGTCGCGACTCACCTCGGGTAATCCATAGACAAAATCACCGGCATCTTTAGCCAAACGGAAATCATTACCCAAATCTATAATCTTTACATTGCTCGTAATATCATGGCTCTCAAGGTACGCTTGCGACACACCGTGTCCCATGCACAAGAAAAGCACATCAACATCATTAAAATCGATCTCCGAGAAATGCAAATCGCACCACAACAAATCAGAGTGAACCGACGATACATGCTCGCCGGCATGGCTCTCGCTGGCAATATAGCGAATTTCCGCCTCCGGATGGCAAAGCAACAAACGGGTCAATTCACCCGCAGTGTAACCTGCGCCTCCTGCAATTCCAACCTTTACCATAAGTTCTTCTCCTCCTTATTTACAGCATTATAGATCTTCAATGGCATACCATAGATATTAGTGAATCCCTTAACATCGTCGGCTGTCCATGCGCTATTCTTTTCACCGTATTGAGCAAAATCAGAGCTCATCAAATCGTGCTCAGACTCAATTCCAACCAAATCAAAGTGGTATGGAGATAATCTGATAATGACTCTTCCGCTAACATTACGCTGGCTACTATCAAGGAATTTCTCAATATCGCGCATTACAGGCTCTTGATACATAGACTCGTGCATAAACATTCCGTACCATGTACCCATCTGATCCTTCCAATACTGCTGCCACTTTGTCAATGTGTGTTTCTCCAATAACTCATGACTCTTGATAATCAACATAGGAGCAGCAGCCTCGAATGCAACGCGACCCTTAATTCCAATAATTGTATCACCAACGTGGGTATCGCGTCCAATTGCCCAAGCAGAGCCAATCTCCTCGATCATCTGAATAGCTTTAACTCCGCTAACAGTCTGACCGTTAACTGAGCAAACCTCGCCATTCTTATAACCAATCTCAAGAATCTCCTCGCCATCTTGCTTTAGCTGTGAAGGGAATGCTGTTCCGGGAATATTTGTATATGAACAAAGTGTCTCTTTTCCTCCAACCGAAGTTCCCCAAAGTCCCTTATTAATCGAGTACTCCATTTTTTTCCAATCGGAATCAACTCCATGCTTCTTCAGATAGTCAATCTCATATTCACGAGATAATCCCATATCGCGGGTAGGGGTGATGATCTTGATATCGGGAGCAACAACCTGGAATGTCAAATCAAAACGAACCTGATCATTTCCTGCAGCGGTACTTCCGTGAGCAATAGCACTTGCGCCAATACTTTTGGCATAATTTACAATTGCCAAAGCCTGGAATGTACGCTCAGAACTTACAGAAATCGGATATGTCTTGTTTCTCAAAACATTTCCATATACCATATACTTGATGCACTTGTCATAATACTCTTGTGAAACATCAAGATTTGCATGGCTCTTTGCTCCCAAAGCGTATGCCTTCTCCTCGACAGCCTTTAGCTCCTCTTCGCTAAAACCTCCGGTGTTTGCCAATGCAGTATGCACCTCCATGTGCAACTCCTCACTCAAATATTTAACGCAGAACGATGTATCTAAACCACCGCTGTATGCCAATACTACTTTCTCCATGATATTATTCTTTTATATTACTTACTTGTCTTTTTGAAGAGTTTTGACCAAATATGGACTTTCGGTGCACTCTTCGCAGCCTCAGCCTCGGCCGCCTCGTGTTTTGCAACCTCTTCCGGGTCATATAACATTCCTGTGCACAAACATCTTGTCATGTTGGTACGCTTAAGAATATCGTAGTTCACACATCCCTGACAACCTTTCCAGAACTCTTCATCGTCGGTAAGTTTTGCAAAAGTTACAGGTACATAACCCAACTCGGTGTTGATTCTCATTACGGCCTCGCCCGTTGTCAAACCAAAAATCTTGGCATTTGGAAATCTTTTACGCGAAAGATCAAATGCGGCCTGTTTGATACGCTTTGCAACACCATATCCGCGGTACTCCGATTTTACAATCAAACCGGAATTTGCCACAAACTTTTCGTGCCCCCACGACTCGATATAGCAAAAGCCAACAAACACATCACCATTCATGGCAATGATAGCCTTTCCCTGGTTTATTTTATCGGCAATATACTCGTCGGTTCTTCGCGAAATTCCGGTTCCGCGAGCTGCAGCTGCCGCAGCAATTGTGTCATTAATCTCGGTAACGTAGGGCAAATGCTCCTTCGTTGCAACCATAACATCAATTTTCATCTCTTCAAAATTCTTATTTTATAAATCGAATCTCCATTTAAAACAGTGTGCAAAGTTATGCATAATTTGAATAGCGAAATCTGTTTTTATGCAGTTTTTGGGGTTGAAACTCTCGAAAAATGGTTAAAAATAGGGAGTATCTCTATTTTTATGCAGACAACAACAAATAGAGAATATTTATGCAAAAACTATTCTCTCTTTTTTTTCGTAGAAGCCTAAATAAAATCAGATTGTTATGAAGATTAAAACAGCACTCGTTATTATATTCATAATTGCGGTTATAACCCCGTCAATGGGGCAACAAGAGAAACATGAAATAAAGGGGAACGGTTACACTCTTCTTCAACATAGAAGCGTTGAGCCCTTTTCGGAAATTTCCATTCGCGACAACTTGTCACTCTATATAACTCAAGGCGATACAATGCCTCTTACCATCGATGCCGACGATAATCTGTTCAATTACATCATTACCGAGGTAAAGGGTGAGCAACTAGATATTCATATTGCAGACACCGTTACTTTGAAACATGGCAAAGGGAGTGGAGTGTTTTTATCTATACCTGAATTTAAAGCACTGGTAGCAGACAACGGAGCCAGGGCTGCGGGAAGCAAGGTTTTACATGGCCAGGACCTAATTTTAACGGCTCGCAATGGTGCATTTATCGAACTCAATTTAAACTATCAAACACTTCATATTGAGTGTGATGCATTGTCTCATATACATCTTCGTGGACACGTGAATACGATATACATAAAACAAGGCTCTGAGCCGTACATTAAAATTGATAAATTAAACATCGATTCTCGCAACACTTATTAGGATAATTAATAAACATTATGTAAATTGCACCCAATTAAAATCGGGTGTAATATGTGCAAAACGATAAGAATTTTTTGGGTACTTGCTGCTATAGTATGCAGCTACACAACACAGGCGCAGGTACAACAGCAGATTGGAACAAATGCCGAAGAGGAGTGGGAAAAACTTGCCGATGAACTTCTCGACGACGAAGATATAACCGACTATGAAAGCTGGTGGCAAAGATTGGAGGAGACTAAATTGAATCCTTTGAACCTAAACACCGTCTCTTTTGATTCGTTGAAGATGCTCGGTCTGCTTTCTGAAAGACAGATCGAAAATATTTTGCAATTTCGTAAAGATTACGGAGGTTTTATGCATGTTAACGAGCTTCTTTTGGTTAATGGAATTGGATTAAAGCAACTTGGCGCATTGCAGCCATTGCTATATATTGATTCTCCCGAGCACAAGGACAGGATTGATGCATTAAGAAAGGGCAGCAAGCACGAGGCTCTATTAAAAATGAATGGTTATCTTCCTCAGAACGACTATCTTAAAACAAACAGATACCCGGGAGCGCCATTCAGCACAATGGCAAAATATAAAGCCTCGCTTCATAAAAGGTGGAGCTTTTCATTCGTAGCCGAAAGCGATGCCGGAGAAAAAGGTATCGATTTCTATTCTGCCCACATTGCCCATAAATCCGACAGAACCATATCGCAATGGATAATTGGCGACTATCGTGTTCAGTGGGGACAAGGGTTGGTATTGTGGCAAGGCTTTACATCGGGAGGCTCCTCGGGACTGGCCGGTTTGGAGAAGAGTTCTGCGGGAATCTCACCCTATACTTCGGCAGCCGAGTATGGCTTCTTCCGTGGTGGAGCAATGGCTATACAGGCAAATAAGAATCTTTCATTTCAACTAATTGCATCGTACAATAAGATTGATGGCAAGGTAGTTACCGATACTCTTGGTGATATTGAAGATTATATATCCTCGATTTATGAAACCGGTTACCACCGAACAGAAACAGAAAGAGCAGGCAAACGGAGTATTGACGAGATTGCTTTCGGAGCTTCGGCCATCTACAACACCTCGTTTGCAAAGTTTCAATTACACTATCTGCATTATGACCTGAATCCATACCTGGCAAAGGGCCAACAGGCCTACCAGCAATACAATGATACATACCAAAATAGAGACCTATTTGGCTTCTCATGGAAGAGTGCCATAAAACAGTTCTACTTTTTTGGAGAGTTGGCTGTGAATGATAAGGGGGCAACTGCTTTTATTGCCGGTTTGCGCAGAAACTTTAAACCTTTGAATGTTGGTATTTTATACCACCGTTACGATAAACGCTATACCGGAAGTTACGCTGCAGGCTACGGTATTTACGACAACACCTCGAATGAAGAGGGGGTAACGTTGGCACTTGAGGCCTCGCCCACAAAACATTGGCAAATGAGAATGGCAGCCGATTACTACCACTTCTTTTCTGCCCGATACAATGCATTTTTACCACATAACGGATTCAAAATTTTGGGCGAGATTCTACACAGCTCTCCTCACTGGCAGAATCAACTGTCGGTAAAATTCAGTGCCAAACCCGACCAGGTAACCCCTAATTTCAAGTCGCGCAGAAATACTTTAACCCTAAAACTACAAAGTGGATTCAAGATTAATAGCAAATGGGAGGTAAGGGCTCGTGGCCAATATGTCTATACAAATAAAAATCAGAATATTGACCTTGGCTATATGTTCAGTGCCGATGCCATATTCACTGCAAACAGTAAATTCAAATCACAGTTCCGCATTGCATATCACAACACAGATTCCTATTATTCAAGAATTTACCTATATGAAAATAATGTGTTGTATGGTTACTATACACCATCGTTTCAGGGAAGAGGATGGCGTTGTTATCTAAACCTTTCATACAAGGCATTCAAATCATTTACCATATACGCAAAAGGCGGTGTAACGCATAAGCCAAACAATAATCAACCTACACAGGGTGACATTGTTGCCCAATTACGCTATACCTTTTAATATTTTTTATTACTTTCGCACTTTATATCAGGAGCATTATGACACCGAAAGTAAGTATTATTATGGGTAGCACGTCAGACCTTCCGATAATGGAAAAGGCGTGTAAGGTTTTGAACGATTTCAAAATACCATTCGAGGTTAACGCATTATCTGCACACAGAACCCCTGCAGAGGTAGAGCAATTTGCACATAACGCAGCTGGTCGAGGAATTGAGATTATCATTGCAGGAGCGGGAATGGCTGCACACCTTGCAGGAGTAATTGCAGCAATGACCCCTGTGCCGGTAATCGGAGTGCCTATTAAGTCATCGTTCGAAGGAATGGACGCACTGTTAGCAATGGTACAAATGCCCCCGGGAATTCCTGTTGCAACTGTGGCTGTTAACGGAGCAATGAATGCAGGCATTTTGGCTGCCCAGATTCTTGCTGTAGGTTCACCGGAATTGAAAGAGCAAATTGTCTCATTCAAAGAGGGTTTGAAGAAAAAGATTGTTGATGCTAATAAAGAATTGTCAGAAGTTAAATACGATTATAAAACTAATTAATTTTATTTAACTTTGCACTTTGATTAAAGGTGTGATGGAAAAGGTAACTTTACACGATAAAACATTCAGATTACTCTACTCTCACAACGAGTTGTGTCAGGCAGTAGAAAAGTGTGCCGAGCAGATTTCTGCAGAGTATTATAACAAAGAGCCCCTGTTTATCAGTGTTCTTAACGGCTCTTTTATGTTTACCTCCGAGCTTATGAAACGCATAAATGTTCCGAATGCGGAGTTGTGTTTCATTAAAGTATCGTCGTACCAGGATATGGAATCGACAGGAAAAGTTTCCCATTTGATTGGTCTGAACAGAAGCATTGTTGGCCGCGACATTGTAATTGTCGAGGATATGGTTGATTCAGGATGCTCAATGTTCAATTTGGTAAACAAATTTAAAGAGGATGGTGCTCGAAGCATAGGAATTGCCTCGATGTTCATCAAACCGAATGCCTTGAAGTTCCCTATTACGGTAAACTATGTGGGCAAGGAGTTGGAGAATGATTTTGTGGTTGGATTCGGTTTGGATTACAACGAGTACGGCAGACAACTTCCCGATCTGTACGTATTGGACGAGAACAAAGACTAATTTATGGCATCGACAAACTTCGTAGATTACGTAAAGATATATTGCAGAAGCGGAGCCGGAGGAGCCGGTTCTGCCCATCTGCATAGAGATAACTGGACTGCAAAGGGTGGTCCTGATGGTGGTGACGGTGGACGCGGAGGTCATATCTACATTCGCGGAAATCGCAACTATTGGACTCTTATACACCTTAAATATGCTCGCCACGTCTTTGCCGGCGATGGCGAAAATGGCAGTAAATGTCGCAGTACAGGAGCCAATGGCGAGGATAAGATTATTGAGGTCCCATTGGGTACTGTGGCTCGTGATGCAGAGACAGGTGAGAAGATTTGCGAAGTGACCAAAGATGACGAAACAGTCATAATGGTTCGTGGAGGTCGAGGAGGTTTGGGAAACTGGAACTTCAAATCTGCAACTCTTCAAACACCACGTTTTGCTCAACCCGGCGAACCTCGCATTGAAAGAACCGTTATACTGGAGTTAAAGGTTCTTGCCGATGTTGGTTTGGTTGGATTTCCTAATGCCGGTAAATCAACACTGCTTTCAGTAGTCTCTGCAGCAAAACCCGAAATTGCTGACTATCCATTCACAACATTGGTTCCCAATTTGGGTATTGTAAGCTATCGTGACAACCGATCCTTTGTAATGGCTGATATTCCGGGAATTATCGAGGGAGCTCACGAGGGGAAGGGCTTGGGATTACGCTTTCTGCGTCACATTGAACGAAATTCAGCGCTTCTGTTTATGGTTCCTGCCGATAGCGAAAACATAAAGGCCGAATATGAAATTCTACTAAACGAATTACGCCAATACAATCCGGAACTACTTGACAAAAAACGCATTTTAGCTGTAACCAAAAGCGACTTCTTGGATCGCGAACTGATTGAAGAGATTGAAAAGGATATGCCCAATATCCCATACGTCTTTATATCTTCGGTAATGCAAACCGGTATAACCGAATTGAAAGATTTGATTTGGAAAGCACTAAACTGATTTGTCATGCCATTAAATTTACCAAACGGATTACCCGCAATACAGGCTCTTGAGCAGGAGAATATCTTTGTCTTCGACAAGGATCGAGCAACACGTCAGGACATAAGACCGTTAAGAATAGTTATTCTTAACCTTATGCCCATTAAAATTACAACAGAAACCGATTTGATACGCTTGCTTTCAAACACTCCGTTGCAGCTTGAAATAACCTTTATGAAGGTAAAGAGCCACACTCCCAAAAACACCCCTATAGAACACATGAAGATGTTCTATATGGATTTTGAAATTCTTAAAGAGGAGCGCTTCGACGGAATGATTATTACCGGTGCACCCGTAGAGCAAATGGATTACGAGCAGGTTGGCTACTGGGAGGAGATGCAAGAGATTTTCAATTGGAGCAGAACCCATGTAACATCAACACTGTATATCTGTTGGGCGGCACAGGCAGGTCTATACCACTTCTATGGTATTCCCAAATATCCGCTAAAAGCCAAGATGTTCGGTATTTTCCCACACAGAATTACAACCAATAAAACACTACCAATATTCCGAGGATTCGACGACAAATTCTTCGTTCCTCACAGCCGTCACACCGAAATTCGACGCGATGACATTGAGAAATGCGAAGAGTTGACAATATTGGCCGAGTCAAAAGAGAGCGGAGTGTATATGGTTATGGCGCGTAATGGTCGAGAGTTCTTTATAACCGGACACTCGGAATACGCACCAAACACATTAGATAACGAATATAAGCGTGATTTGGGTAAAGGATTGCCGATAAACATGCCCCAAAATTATTACATAGACAATGACCCGGAGAAAGGTATTGAAGTATTATGGCGAGGACATGCAAACCTGCTCTTTGCCAATTGGTTAAATTACTATGTTTATCAACAAACACCATATAATATTGAAGATATTAAATAAACAATTAATATAGAAAAGGTATGAAGATTTTAATCATCGGTGCCGGAAACATTGGAGGTGCCATTGCATGTGGAATTTACAACAAGGGAGTTGTAAAACCTGAGGAGCTTACCTGCTCTGACCTTATTGAGCAGAACTTGATTAACCTGCAGGCAAAGTGTCCGGGAATTAATGTAACTCAGGACAATATCGAGGCTATCAAGCAGAACGATATTATTATCGTTGCAGTTAAGCCATGGGTTATTGAGCCGGTATTGGCAGGAATTAAAGATGCATTGAACCCTGAGAAACACCTATTGTTGTCGATTGTTGCCGGAGTTAACTTCGAGAAACTTGACAAGTACTTGGGTGGTTTGAACGTTCCAACATTCCGTGTAATTCCTAACATTGCAATCGAGGTTGGTAGCAGTATGACATTCGTATCTGCTGACAAGGCTACAAAGGAGCAGCAGGATTTGGTTGTTGAGATGTTCGACAAACTTGGTAAGGCATACTTGATTAAGGAGAATTTGATGAGTGCAGGAACTGCAGTTGCATCGAGTGGTATTGCGTTCGCATTGAGATACATTCGCGCAGCTTCTGAGGGAGGAGTTGAGCTTGGCTTCTATCCTGAGCAGGCAAAAGAGATTGTTATGATGACAGCACAGGGAGCAGTAGATATTCTACGAGCTCATAACAGCAACCCTGAGCAAGAGATTGATAAGGTAACAACCCCCGGTGGTATTACAATACGCGGATTGAACACCATGGAGATGGCCGGATTCACCAACTCAGTAATCAAAGGTATCTTGGCAAGTAAGTCAAGTTAATAGAATATAAATATAAATAAATAGGAGAGGGCGGTCAGATCATTGACCGCCCTCAAATTTTATAATATAAATCTACGATTCTATATTATTGAAGAGCAACTGTAACAATTACGTCAACAGCCTTAGCTGTAGTTGAATTAGCGTAACGGTAAGTACACTTAGCGCTAACGGCACCATCGTTGATAGCTCCACAATAGCTGAATGTTCCATCTGCATTTGGTTTCA
>CAZMOG010000043.1:0-16145 GCA_964567845.1 uncultured Odoribacter sp.
ATAATTCCAATTGCAGCACCATGGCTTGCCAACCCTGCGAATCCTGTAAATTTACCATTATGGAATGGCAAGAAAATCTCGCCAATATGATCTCCATAATAGGCCCAATCGTAAAAGATACAGTGCCCCAATCTTGCACCTATGATAGTAGCAACTGCCGTATAGACAAACATTTTGTCTGCCCACTCTACCGGCAGTTTCTCTCTATTCATCATTCCCACAATTACTCTATAGCCCAAAATGAATCCTATTATAAAGAGCAATGAGTAGTAACGCAGCTCGAAGCCACCAATACTAAATAATATGGGATCTACATTCCACTCCATAACCATTACGCATTTTTACCGTGGCAGTTCTTGTACTTTTTACCGGAGCCACATGGACATGGCTCGTTTCTACCCACCTTTGGAGCAACATGCACCGGCTCTACACGTCGTGGCTGTCTGCTTACATTCTGACCTGCCTGGATCGCAGCCTGTTGACCTGCATCGGCTGCCTCCTCGCCCGGACGGCTTGCACTCATTCTGCTCATGTCGGTACGGCGCTGCTCTGCCTCACGAACACGATCAGGATCCGGAACAGGAATCTGAACCTTCATCAAGGTTGATACAACCTTTTTGTTTATCTCATCGATCATGTTACGGAACAGATCAAATGACTCATACTTATAGATTACAAGCGGATCTTTCTGCTCATAATGAGCATTTTGTACTGATTGCTTCAAGTCATCCATTTCACGAAGGTGCTCACGCCATGAGTCGTCGATATATACCAACATAACACTTTTTTCAAGGGCACGAATCAAGGCCTCACCATTACTCTTATATGCCTTTTCAAGATTTACATTAATGTTATAACCCTTTGTACCATCGGTAAATGGAATAACGATATTCTTGTAAATATCTGATTTATTCTCGTAAACATCCTTAATTACAGGATATACCAACTTGGTTACAGTTGCCATTTTACGCTCGTAAGCCTCACGAACCTCCTTATAAAGCACCTCTGCCTGATCCGATGCTTTCAGGTTCTTGAAGTTATCCTTCTCAACGTCGAAATCTACCGACATGTAACGCAAAACATCCTGTTTGAATGCCTCAAGACCATTTTTCTTTATCTGCTCAACAAATGCTGCACACAAATCGAATGTGTTGTTCGCAATCGCAACTCCGATACGCTCACCCAACAAAGCACTTCTGCGCTGCTTGTATATAACGGTTCTTTGCGAATTCATTACATCGTCATACTCCAACAAACGCTTACGAACTCCGTAGTGATTCTCCTCTACCTTCTTCTGTGCACGCTCAATTGATTTGGTAATCATTGAGTGTTGGATAACATCGCCCTCTTCGTGTCCTAAAGAGTCCATAACCTTAATGATTCTCTCTGAACTGAACAGACGCATCAAATTATCTTCAAGCGATACGAAGAACTGAGAAGAACCCGGATCTCCCTGACGTCCTGCACGTCCACGCAACTGACGATCAACACGACGAGAGTCATGACGCTCAGTTCCGATAATAGCCAATCCTCCTGCATCCTTAACCTCGGCAGAAAGTTTGATATCGGTTCCACGACCGGCCATATTGGTTGCAATTGTTACTGTTCCCTTTTTACCGGCCTCGGCAACAATATCAGCCTCACGATGGTGCAATTTAGCATTCAACACTTGATGAGGAATGTGACGTATTGTTAACATTCTTGACAACAACTCGGAAACCTCGACCGAAGTTGTACCAACAAGAACAGGACGGCCCTCGGCTAAAAGTCGCTCAATCTCTGCAATAACAGCATTATATTTTTCACGCTTGGTCTTATATACCAAATCGTTATTATCGTTTCTAAGAATTGGTCTGTTTGTTGGAATTACGACAACATCCAATTTATAGATATCCCAGAACTCTCCCGCCTCGGTCTCGGCAGTTCCTGTCATTCCTGCCAACTTATGGTACATTCTGAAGTAGTTCTGAAGTGTAATTGTTGCAAATGTCTGAGTTGCAGCCTCGACCTTTACACCCTCCTTAGCCTCAATAGCCTGGTGCAAACCATCGGAGTAACGACGTCCCTCCATAATACGACCGGTCTGCTCATCTACAATCTTAACCTGATTATCCATTACAACATACTCAACATCCTTTTCGAACATTGCGTATGCCTTAAGCAACTGGTTGATGGTGTGAACTCGCTCACTCTTAACAGAATATTGCTGTACCAACTCATCTTTTTTGGCCAAACGCTCCTCCTCACTCAAATCCGAATGCTCAAGGTCAGCCAATTTATCTCCAATATCGGGAAGGATGAAGAACTCAGGATCCTCGCCCGAAGCTGTAATAGTATCATGTCCCTTATCGGTAAGCTCCACAGAATTCTGCTTCTCTTCGATAACGAAATATAGAGGATCAGTAATCTCGGGCATACGGCGGTTATTCTCAGCCATATACTCGTTCTCGGTCTTTATAAGAATTGCCTTATTACCCTGCTCACTCAAGAACTTAATCAAAGGTGTATATTTTGGCAAACCCTTATGGGCACGCAACAAAAGCACTCCACCCTCTTGACGTTTCTTAGGATCATCGCTTGCAAGAAGAACTTTTGCCTCATTGAATATCTTCTGAACAAAATCGCGCTGCAATTTTACAAGTCTCTCAACTCTTGGACGGTACTCGACAAACAACTCATCGGTGCTCTTCTTTGCTACAGGACCGGAAATAATCAATGGAGTACGTGCATCGTCAATCAATACCGAGTCAACCTCGTCGACAATCGCATAATTCAATTTGCGCTGTACCAAATCCTCGGGACGAATAGCCATATTATCGCGAAGATAGTCAAAACCAAACTCGTTATTGGTTCCAAATGTAATATCGCACATATAGGCCCTCTTACGAGCCTCTGAATTTGGCTGATGTTTATCGATACAATCAACGCTTAAACCATGGAACATATACAATGGTCCCATCCACTCCGAGTCACGCTTAGCCAGATAATCATTCACAGTTACCACGTGAACACCACGTCCACTCAAAGCATTCAAGAATACCGGAAGTGTAGCAACAAGTGTTTTACCCTCTCCGGTTGCCATTTCTGCAATCTTTCCTTGGTGAAGAACAGTACCACCAATCAACTGCACATCATAGTGAACCATTTCCCAAACGGTTTTGTTTCCACCTGCAGTCCAACTATTGTGCCATATAGCATTATCGCCATCGATATCAACAAAATCATGATCTACCGACAAATCGCGATCCATTTGGGTTGCCTTAACCACAATATCCTGATTCTCTTTAAAGCGACTTGCGGTCTCTTTCACAAGAGCAAATGCTTTTGGAAGAAGTTTTGTCAAAATCTCCTCTACCTTATCATCGATATTCTTCTCGATTTTATCAATCTCGTTGTATATCTCCTCACGCTCCTCAATTGTAGGATTCTCCTCGTCAACACGACGTTTGTACTCTGCAATTTCATCGGATTCAGCCTTTATATACTCGTGAATTTCTGCCTTCATCTGTGCAGAGATATCACGCAAAGAGTCAATATCCAAAGCTTTGAGTTTCTCCCACTCAGCATTAATTTTGCTTACGAATGGCATCAACTCCTTCATATCTTTTTCGGACTTATTTCCGAAAATCTTCATCAAAAAATCATTAAATCCCATATTCGAATTTTAGTTATTTCCTATCCCCCAAAGGTAGTGAAAACTATCTACTTATTCAAGGTTTCAGAGAAAGATTTAATACGTTGCTCATCCTCTAATTTACACACCATCAAAACTCCGTTATGTTCGGCAATTATATAGCCCTTCAATCCTTGCAGAACCATTTTACGATCATGTGCCACATGCACTACACAGTCGCTACTTTCAACCATTCTAACTCCCTGGCCTATAACAGCATTATCATTCATATCGTGCTCTAAATGACCATACAAAGAGCCCCATGTACCCAAATCAGACCAACCAAAATCTGCCGGGAAAACATAAATATTATCGGCATTCTCCATAATTGCATAGTCTATCGAAATTGCCTTGCACTCAGGGAATTTTTCATCTATTACACTCTGTTCCTCTGCTTCGTATAGACTTGGCTCAATTACATCGAATTGAGCCGCCAACTCAGGTTGATATTTTCTAAATGCCTTTTGAATTGTATCAACACTCCAGATAAAGATTCCTGCATTCCAAAAGTAGCCTCCATCCTGCAAATACTGTTCTGCTGTCTGCAGATTTGGTTTCTCTTTAAAGGCCTCAACTTTAACTATCTCAGCAGGACTTTCTGCAGGATTCGGAACCAAATCCATGTTAAATGTTCCATCCAACGGCAACATTGAATATGGAATATTTTCAACAGAATCCTCACCCATAGCCTTTATATAACCATAACCTGTTTCTGGACGAGACGGCATCATTCCCAATGTCAATATATTGGGGCTTGCCGAGGTAAATTCCAATCCTTTGGTTATTACACGTTGGAACTCATTGACATTCATTACAATATGATCACTTGGCGAGATTACAAGATTTGCATTTGGGAATCGTTTTGCAATCTTCCATGATACATACGCAATACAAGGCGCCGTGTTACGCATACATGGCTCTAACAGCACATTCTCCTCGGGAATTCCCGGCAACTGCTCAAGAACTATATCCTTATACCTTTTCGAGGTAACCACCCAAACCTGAGATATTGGGCAAATACCGCTAAAACGATCAACTGTCAATTGCAAAAGGGTTCTACCGGTTCCCAAAACATCAATAAATTGTTTTGGACGCTCCGGGGTACTCATAGGCCAAAAGCGACTACCAACACCGCCGGCCATTATTACCAAGTGATTATTGTTTTTCATGGTTTGTACTATTAATTATTTAGCACAAATTTACGCTTTTCAAGTGGAATTTCAAAGGTTTTGCCATCTTCAGCTCCTTCGGTGTTTGGAAAAACCGATTGTGCTTCGGTTATAACCGGCTCGGGATCAGGATAACGCGAAGAATAGTGTCCCACAATCAAACGTTTTGCATTTGCTTTCAAAGCAATTTCGGCCGCCTGAGCTGCCGTTGTATGGTAGTTTAGTTTTGCCATTTTAACAAACTCATGACAATATGTTGCCTCGTGGTATAATAAATCCACCCCTTGCACATACTCAGCAACCTTGGGCATATAAAGAGTATCTGAAACAAATGCGTATGAACGCGATGCCGGCGGATCAATAGTTAGCAGACGATTTGGAATAATACCACCACCGGGAGTGATATAGTCCTGCCCTACCTGTAGGTATTGCATAAAAGCTACAGGGATTCTTGCCTCAAGAGCTGCCTGTTTTAAAATTGTCCTTTTTCTGGGTTTCTCCTTGAATATAAATCCGCAACTTGGCGCCTCCGGTCTGTGTTTCAACGGAAAACTCTCAACTGTAACTACCCCATCTTCGTATATGAGCGAGGGCTCACGAGTAAGCGAGTGAAAGATTAAGGGATAACTCAACTTCGAACGCAACAATTCAAGCTGAAAATTGAGCAATCTCTCCAATCGTGGATCTGCATAGATATGCATCTCTCCCTTTCTGTTCTGCATTGACAAGCTCGATAAGAAACCGATCAAACCAAAAAAGTGATCTCCATGCAGATGAGAGATAAATATATGGTTAATTTTGTTATATGGTATTCCATACTTTCGCAACTGGTGCTGCGTTCCTTCACCACAATCTATAAGAAAGTACCGCTCAAGTACATTTAATACTTGAGCGGTGCAATTTCTATGTTTAAGGGGTACGGCAGAACCGCACCCCAATATAGTAAGTTCAAACTTCACAAGCAAATTACTTTTCGTCGTTTGCACTCAACTGATCGCGAAGAGCAGCCAAATCAGAGATATCACCAAGAGTGGTCTTCTCCAACTTCTCCTTAACCTGCTTTACAGCCTTCTTGGTCTGCTTCTCCTCAGCCTCTTTCTGAGCCTTCTGTACATCCTCGAATGTACGTGAGTGAGAAAGGATAATGCGTTTAGCTCCCTTGTTGAACTCGATTACCTTGAAAGCCAACTTCTCCTCAGCCTTAGCCTGAGTTCCGTCCTCCTTAACCAAGTGCTTAGGAGTTGCAAATCCCTCTACACCGTATGGAAGAGCTACAACTGCACCCTTATCGAAGATCTCTGTAATTGTTCCCTCGTGAACTGAATCAACAGTAAAGATATTCTCGAATACATCCCATGGATTCTCCTCAAGCTGCTTGTGCCCCAAAGACAATCTACGATTCTCCTTGTCAATCTCAAGAACCATTACATCAACAGTAGCACCTACCTGAGTAAACTCTGATGGGTGTTTAATCTTCTTTGTCCAAGACAAGTCAGAGATGTGGATCAATCCATCTACACCCTCCTCAATCTCAACAAATACTCCGAAGTTTGTGAAGTTACGAACAGTAGCAACGTGCTTTGTACCTACTGCATACTTCTCCTCGATGTTCTGCCATGGATCTGACTTCAACTGCTTCATACCCAAAGACATCTTACGCTCGTCACGATCAAGAGTCAAAATGATAGCCTCAACCTCGTCACCAACCTTCAAGAAGTCCTGAGCTGAACGCAAGTGCTGTGACCAACTCATCTCTGAAACGTGAATTAATCCCTCAACACCTGTAGCAATCTCAACGAATGCACCGTAGTCAGCCATAACAACTACTTTACCCTTAACTGTGTCTCCAACCTTAAGATCAGCGTTCAAAGAATCCCATGGATGTGGAGTAAGCTGCTTCAATCCCAATGCAATTCTCTTCTTCTCATCATCAAAATCAAGGATTACAACATTCAACTTCTCGTCCAATGTTACAATCTCGTTTGGATGATTTACGCGACCCCATGAAAGGTCTGTAATGTGAATCAAACCATCTACACCACCCAAGTCAATGAATACTCCGTATGATGTGATATTCTTAACAATTCCCTCAAGAACCTGACCCTTCTCAAGTTTAGAGATAATATCTTTCTTCTGCTGCTCCAACTCAGCCTCGATAAGAGCCTTGTGAGAAACAACAACGTTACGGAACTCCTGGTTGATCTTAACAACCTTGAACTCCATTGTCTTACCAACGAATACATCGTAGTCGCGGATAGGCTTAACGTCGATCTGAGAACCTGGCAAGAATGCCTCAATTCCGAATACATCAACAATCATACCACCCTTTGTGCGACACTTAACGTATCCCTTAACAATCTCGTCATTGTCCAAAGCCTCGTTTACACGATCCCAACTACGCAATGCACGTGCCTGCTTGTGAGACAAATTCAACTGACCCTTCTTGTCCTCTTGAGTCTCAACGTAAACCTCAACCTTGTCGCCAACCTTCAAATCAGGATTGTAACGGAACTCATTCATTGAAATGATACCGTCTGATTTGTAACCAATGTTAACAACAACCTCACGTTTGTTGATAGAGATAACTGTTCCCTCAACAACCTCTTTCTCAGAAACTTTAGACAATGTCTCAGAATACTTCTGAGTCAACGCCTCTTTCTCCTCCGATGATACAACCTCGTCGTTTGCATATGCATCCCAATCGAAGTTTGCATCTGGCTCTGCGCTAGTCGCAGCGTAAATTTTCTTCTCGTCTGCCATAATTTAAACTGTTACAAATTAATAAGTTAGACATTATTTTGTCAAAATTCGGGCGCAAAATTACAAAAAAATTATTAAACGACAAAATTAATTAGGAATTAGGAATGAGGAATTAACAGTTAGGAGTTAGGAGTTGGATTGTGATTAATGTTTTAAATATTTTGTTATATTTGCACCATTAAAAGCATCGTGAATGAACAAGACAAGTATTATCAGAAATAAAAGCAGAGATTTTGCAATACGCATTATCAGGCTGTATCAGTATTTATGTAAAGAGAAAAAAGAATATATCATATCGAAACAACTATTGCGCGCAGGCACAAGTATAGGTGCAAACGTTAATGAAGCATTATGTGGAATATCAAAAAGGGATTTTCTTGCCAAAATATACATTTCATACAAAGAAGCAGCAGAGTGCCTATATTGGCTCGACCTGCTATTCGAAACAGGTTTTTTAAATTCAAAAGAATATATATCAATCAATAATGACTGCAAAGAATTGCTAAGAATTCTCAGCAGCATAACAAAAACCACTCGCCAACTTATTAACTCCTAACTGTTCACTCCTAACTATTGTAATAAATCCGGACGGATAGCTTCGGTGCGAGCAAACGACTGCTCCTCCTGCCACTCCTGAATCTTTGCATGATTACCGGAAAGAAGAACCTCGGGAACCTTCCATCCATTAAACTCTGCCGGACGGGTATAAACCGGAGGCGCAAGAAGATTATCCTGGAAAGAGTCACTCAGAGCAGAAGCCTCGTCACCCATCGCGCCGGGAAGTACCCTGACAATTGCGTCGGTCATCATACATGCAGGCAACTCACCACCGGTCAAGACAAAATCGCCAATCGACAATTCTCGTGTAATAAGATAGTCACGAACTCGCTGATCCACACCTTTATAGTGGCCACAAAGAATCATTATATTCTCTTTCAGCGACAACTCGTTAGCCACCTTCTGCGTAAACTGAGGCGCATCGGGTGCTGTATAGATAATCTCATCGTATTTGCGCTGTGAACACAAATCGTTAATACAGTCAAAAATAGGCTGCACCATCATAACCATGCCTGCCTCGCCCCCAAATGGATAATCATCGGTTTTACGAAACTTATCTTTACTCCAATCACGAATATTGTGAACATGAATCTCCACAACTCCCTTCGCCTGAGCTCTTTTCAAGATTGATTGATTCAATGGACTGTCAAGTAACTCAGGAACAACGCTTAAAATATCTATTCTCATACTCCCGCACTGAACATTTTAGGATATTTTGCCTTAGCTCCCTTATATTGAGCCTGAACCGCCTTTAAATCGGCATCAATATCGCCACTCAACTCAAATGGAACTCCGGTCCAAACCTCCTTCTTCTCATAATTCAAACCACCAAGATATACCGGTAATCCTGTCTCCTGTGCCAACACCAAGAAACCTTTTTTCCACTTTTTACGAAGCTTTCTTGAACCCTCGGGCGTAATACATATAAAGGCCCTTTCGTGCTTATCCAACTCCGCTTTAAGTGAATCAATCATATTATTGTTTTTGTTGCCTCGATCAACAGGAATTGCACCTAATGCTCTTAGAATAGGCCCGAACGGAAAGACAAAAAACTCCTTTTTAATAAGGATATATGTTGGAATATCCTGTGACTTTAGCGACCAAATTCCCCAATACCAATCCCAAGCCGAGGTATGAGGTGCCGCTACTATAATACCTTTATTGTGAAAGGGCGGATTTCCTACATATTTCCATCCTCCCAACTTCAACAAGAATTTTGCCAATCCCTTCATATCATATTAATATTTGATTCAACAACTATTTCTATATGGTTCTGCATTATCCATGCGCCGCAAAGGTAATTAAAAATTTTCCAAAACATCCACTACCTCATCGATTGAATCGGTTAGCGTAAGCGGCAAATTTTTGTATCTACCCTTCTCTACCAAATGCTCCAATAGTCTATATACCGGCAACTCATTCAACCAAAAATCACTCCCCCCAAATATCATTGGACTTGCATATCCGAAACTCAGGTAGTGATTCTGCACTGCATCCTGGAATATTTCCTGCATTGTTCCTGCACTTCCGGGAGTAAATATCACACCACCTTTTGCTACAGTCAATATACCATCCTCGCGCATACTGTTATCGAAAAACTTTGCAATATGGGTTGCCAATGGCGTTGCAGGCTCATGCCCATACAACCATGTTGGAACTCCTAAACTGCAATAGCGCGGATCAGGATACTTTTTGATTACCTCTGATGCCGTTCTTAGCCAATCCATATCTTTAAACGAGGGCGCCTGGCTCAAAATCGAAATTGCATCATCGATACACTCATCGCACTTTCCTGCCATCCATGCCCCAAGGTGAGTTGCCTCCATTGCCCCGGGACCACCTCCGCTTACCATCAGGAAACCTCGCTCGGTAAGCCTCTTACTCATAAGAGTTACCTGTTTATAGACCGGATCGGTACGCAACAATCCATGTCCTCCCATTATTCCAACCACCTTACGCTCAGGATACTTTTCAAGAAAATCCTGCATTGCCCACTTTATTGAATGGTCATGAATGGAACGGGCAAGCTGCTCTTTAATATCGTCGGTAACCTTACCTTTGGCAAGATAGTGCTGATACACACGCGTATCAAAACATGTTTTAAAGGTCTCGGGGTCACGGGGCAGATAGCCGGAGTAGAGACTCAGTGCCGAATACAACTCACTGCGGAACACATTGAATGGTACATCCAATTTTGAAAACACCGCACAATCGGAATCGCATCGTTCAATGACCGAACGGGTCAATGTACAACCCAAAAAGATACAATCAACAAACCCTTTAGGCAACAACGCTTCATTAACTATAACCTTTCCAAAATCAACATTCTGGAATGCAAATCTCTTGACAAAACGCCCTTTATACCCGGTTAAAACCTGTTGTAAATCCTGTTTTGTTGTTATCTCGACATAGTTTGCTCTCATAAGCTCTGACCATTTCTATTTTCACCTCAAATTTAAACAATTAAATTCAAAGGAATGTCATTGAAAAGCACTATTTTTGCAAAAGAGAGAACAAACACACAACGCAATGAACAACAACAAATATAGCGCAAGCGAAGAGCGATACGCAAATCAGGATTTATATCAACGATGCGGCAAAAGTGGAATTCTGCTTCCCAAAATCAGCCTGGGATTATGGCACAATTTCGGAGCCAATGATTCTTACGAGCGAGGTTTGGAAATCATTCGTTACGCCTTTGATAACGGCATAACACACTTCGATTTAGCAAACAATTACGGCCCACCCTACGGCAGCGCAGAGGAGAATTTCGGACGTATGATAAAGAGTGATTTTCGCCAATATCGCGATGAGATGTTCATAAGCACCAAAGCCGGCTACGATATGTGGCCGGGCCCTTACGGCAATTGGGGTTCACGCAAATATATGATTGCAAGTTTAGACCAAAGTTTGAAGCGAATGAACTTAGAGTATGTGGATCTTTACTACAGCCATCGCTTTGACCCAAATACTCCTCTCGAAGAGACTCTTCAGGCGCTTGTCGATATTGTACGCGCAGGCAAGGCATTGTATGTCGGCATTTCACGATGGCCACTTCACGCACTTAAATTTGCCGACAAATATTTACGCGAACGCGATGTTCCACTCCTGATATACCAGGGCAGACTAAATCTATTGGACAAAGCTCCACTTGAAGAGGGCATTTTAGACTACTGCTCAAATAACGGAATTGGTTTTATATCATTCTCGCCATTGGCGCAAGGATTATTGACAGACAAATACTTACAAGGCATTCCAAGCGGTTCAAGAATAACACACAGCAAATACCTGCGAAGAGATATGTTGACTTCGGAGCTACTTAAAGAACTTCACAAGCTGAACAACATTGCAAACGAACAAAATACCACCCTGCCACAAATGGCAATCCGTTGGATTCTGGAACAGAAAGGGGTTACCTCGGTACTTGTCGGCGCCAGTTCCGTAGAACAGTTGAGGGAGAATATTTTTTCAGTGAGGAGTGAATAGTGAACAGTTAGGAGTTAAGAGTTAGGAGTGAGGAATTATTAATGGAAAAAGTTTGGATATTAAAAAAATATGATGTAATTTTGCGCGTTGAATTTCCTAAGGGGCTCGGAAAAGAGGAGAGAATCTCCCGCCTCGTGGACAAATATTGAAATATAATAGAGAAATGTACGCTATTGTAGAGATTGCTGGACAGCAGTTTAAGGTTGAGCAGGGCAAGAAAGTCTATGTTCACAGATTGGCAGCCGAAGAGGGCGCAAATGTAGAGTTCGACAAGGTTCTTTTGGTAGAGAACGAGGGCGACGTTAAGGTTGGTACTCCTGTAGTAGAGGGAGCAAAAGTTAAGGCAAGTGTTATTGAGCACTTGAAAGCCGACAAAGTTATTATCTTCAAGAAGAAGAGAAGAAAAACTTACGAGCGCAAGAATGGACACCGTCAGAGCTTGACACAGATCCTTATCGAGGCTATTGAGGCTTAATTAATTTTAGTAGTAACCAATTTAAAACAGAATACGAGATGGCACATAAGAAAGGTGTTGGTAGTTCTAAGAACGGTCGTGAGTCTGAGAGCAAGCGTCTTGGATTGAAGGTAGCAGGCGGCCAGTTGGTAAAGGCAGGTATGATTATCGTACGCCAGAGAGGTACAGTTCACAATCCTGGTAAGAACGTTGGAATGGGTAAGGATCACACTCTTTACGCATTGGTTGACGGTACTGTTAATTTCTGCAAGAAGAGAGAGAACAAATCCTATGTTTCTGTCGAGGCAGTAGCTGAGTAAGTAACGCGGGATTACATAACTAAGGTAAACGTGAAGAGGTTCCCGTATGGGTACCTCTTTTCTATTTAAACAAATCGTAATATGCTGAATCTTAAATACATTCAAGAGCATAAAGATGAAGTTATCGCTCGTTTGGCTATTAAGCATTTCAATGCAACCGAGCCTATCGAGAAGGTAATAGAACTTGACAATCAGCGCAAAGCCCTTCAACAAGAGGCTGAGGCACACAAAGCTAAGATGAACGAAATCTCAAAGCAGATCGGTTCACTTATGAAGGCCGGCAAGCAGGAGGAGGTCGAGGCTATCCGCAAAGAGACAAGCGAGCTTAAGGAGAAGATTGCCGAGTTAAATGCAAAGCACAACGAGGTTGGAGAGGAGTTGACAAAGGTTCTTCTTCGCATTCCAAATATGCCATGTGCAATGGTTCCCGAGGGAAAGACTGCCGAGGATAACGTAATTGTAAAGATTACCGACAATGTACCTCAGCGCCAGGAGGGCGATTTGCCACACTGGGATTTGGCTAAAAAGTACAACCTTATCGACTTCGATTTGGGAGTAAAGATTACCGGAGCAGGATTCCCTGTATATCGCGGATTGGGAGCAAGACTTCAGCGCGCCCTTATCAACTTCTTCGTTAACGAGAACGTTAATGCCGGATACGAGGAGATTGAGCCACCATTGGTTGTAAACGCCGATTCAGGTTACGGAACCGGACAGCTTCCCGACAAGGACGAGCAGATGTATGTTGTGGAGCGCGATGGCTTCTACATGATTCCAACTGCCGAGGTACCTGTAACAAATATCTATCGCGATGTTATTGTGGACGAGGACTCGCTTCCAATCAAGAACACCGCCTACTCTGCATGTTTCCGCCGCGAGGCAGGTTCATACGGAAAGGATGTTCGCGGATTGAACCGTTTGCACCAGTTCGACAAGGTTGAGATTGTACAGATTGGAAAACCCGAGGAGTCATACAAGCTTCTTGATGAAATGGTTGCACACGTTGCAAGCCTTCTTGACAAATTGGGATTGCCATACAGAATAGTACGCTTGTGCGGTGGTGACATGTCATTCACCTCTGCCCTAACCTACGACTTCGAGGTTTACTCAAAGGCTCAGGAGCGCTGGCTTGAGGTTAGCTCGGTATCTAACTTCGAGGACTTCCAAGCAAACCGCTTGAAACTTCGCTACAAGAGCAAAGCAGACAAGAAGAGCGTTGCATGCCACACATTGAACGGAAGCTCATTGGCACTTCCACGTGTCGTTGCTGCCCTTCTTGAGAACAACCAGACCCCAGAGGGAATTGTTGTTCCTGAGTGCATCCGTGCATTTATGGGAACCGATATTATTAAGTAAATAGAACTATGAGAGTCATACAAAACACAAGCTTCATCATTGGGCCCGGATTCGAAAAGGAGTGGTTCCAATTCATGAAAGAGGAGTATATCCCATTGATTGACAAACTTGATTTGTGTGAGGACCTTATATTTACAAGAGTTTCAATAGACCAACCTGAAGGGAAAACCTATTCCCTTCAGCTGGTCTTTCCAAACCGAACCGCACTTGACCGCTACTCCACCCTATACATGGAGAGCATCGACGCAGTACTTATCAAAAAATTCAGCGGTAAATACCTCTGCTTCAACTCCATTTTGAGCGAGGTTTAAATCTGAACGGCAAGGCTTGACGCATGGCAGAAAATAGCTTTGAGAGAAGAATTTTGGGAATTGATCCGGGAACAAACTTCTTGGGCTATGCCGTAATTGCCATTCCACAGGGGAGTAAAAAACCCCAATTGATTGTATCGGGAGTTGTGGATTTGAAAAAGATTACCGACCCCTACACCAAACTTCAAAAGATATTCAAACGAGTACTTCAGGTAATTGAAGAGTATATGCCCGATGAACTTGCCATCGAGGCTCCATTCTATGACAAGAATGCCCAATCAATGCTTAAACTTGGACGCGCACAAGGCGTTGCCATGGCTGCAGCTCTGTATCGTGAAATTCCGGTTTGCGAATATGCCCCAAGAAAGGTTAAAATGAGCATTACGGGCGTTGGCTCGGCCTCGAAAGAGCAGATAGCAATTTTACTTCGCCAATACATGACAATCCACACCACAACAGAACTGCTCGACGAAACCGACGCAATTGCCATTGCCTACTGTCACTATCTTCAAACCGGCACTCCCCTATCAGGTACCCCGGGCCACGGCTCCACATCAAAATCCTGGTCCGAATTCATCAAAAACAACCCCAACAGGGTGAAGTGAACCTACAAAGGATCCGAGATGTGAAGGCAAGTTATTTCTAATTTTTCCTCAATATTAGCAATTGTCTTAAATGACAAATTCTCTGAACCAGACAGCAATTTACTAACGTATTGAGCACTAACACCAAGTTTCTTGGCAACATCTGCACGTTTCATGCCGTTTTCCTGCATATAATCAACAATCAAAAGGGCCACCTGACGCGACCAACGTAACCAGGTTGCATTATCCTTGCGCCATTGAGCATTCTCGGTAAAACGACATTTCGTTTCACATTGATGAGATTCTAAAAATGTTAATGCACTTCGTGTCATAAACTACCTACTTATCATTAGTAAATTCTACAAAACTATCTTTGTCGAACACACCATTAGCTTTTAAAAACTCCTTACAACTATTAAGTTTTTCAAGCTCAATTATTGTATGTTCTCTTTCTTGCATTGTTCTTGTAAGTTTTATAGCTCCACCTGTAACAATGTATACATTTGGCTCCAGCCTAATTGCATAAACTCTTAACCAACTCGCATGCCTCTCCCTATTCCAATTTCTAGCTTTTTCTCTACTCAACTCAGATGCACGAGTATCAGTTACATCAAGCGGCTTAAATAATTCATCTAAATTCTCAGTATAAGGAAAATCAAGAATCAACTCTTCCAATGCCTCTGCATCATCAATAGTATCGCTGATTGCCTGAGATATTCTCTCTACACGAAAAAACTCCTTTAAATCTTCAAAATTTTGAGTAAAGAAATCAAGAAGATACTCTACATTATTCCATTTAACGAATAGCTCTGTAAGTTCATCTTCTTCATTGTTTTTAGACTTAACAGCCCAAAGGTGATTATAATTCTCTATAATCCTTACAAATTTCATATTGTAAACGCTTTTGGTTAGACAAAGTTAGAAATAAGAATTGAAAAATGCAACCTATAAGTTTAGTTTCTTCCCCTTTATTAAAATCCAGCGCATTTGCTTCTTGAAATAGCTACATTTTTCCAATTTGTATTCCTCTCATTAAATTCAGGACAAAATTATAAAAAAATAACTTTATGCTTTACTATTTAATCTTTTTATATTTTATTTATCTATAATTAAAACGCTTCAAGAACCTCTTACTGCCACTCCTTCAAACCGGCACTCCCCTATCGGGCGACATGGGCCACGGCTCCACCAGCAAATCCTGATCCGAATTCATCAAAAACAACCCCGGCAGGGTGAAGTGAAAATGAGGCCATCAAAGATTGACAGCCTCATTTCATTTTAATAATTCTATTCTTATTCTACCTTATTGGGTACGAATTTGTACACCTAATAAAATCATCATTAATTGAAAAGTTCATTTGTCGTAACAAAAGTTCCAAATTATGTTTCTGTTTTTTGAATAACTCACTGTCAAATGTATAAAGAATTATTCCTTTAAGAGAATCTGCTGGCAATTGAAAATTCTTATATAAAA
>CAZMOG010000044.1:0-16007 GCA_964567845.1 uncultured Odoribacter sp.
TTTGTATCAACGGTTTGGATTTTATCTATTTTTTTGATTGCGGAATTAAGGGTTAACGAGGGGTTTTTATATTTGAGAAACTTTATTATCTTTGTACTCGGAAAAATTTGAATTTTTTAAAATAACTTAAATAAAAACAGAAAACTATGGCAAATTTAGATTTGAGCAAGTACGGAATTACCGGTGCTACTGAAATTCTTCACAATCCTTCTTACGAGGTTTTGTTCCAGGAGGAGACTAAGGCTGGCCTTGAGGGATACGAGAAGGGACAGGAGACAGAGTTGGGTGCTGTTAACGTAATGACAGGTATCTACACAGGTCGTTCTCCTAAGGATAAATTCTTTGTAATGGACGAGGTTAGCAAGGACACTGTATGGTGGACTTCTGACGAGTATAAGAATGATAACAAGCCTGTAACAGAGCAGACTTGGGCTGTTTTGAAGGACTTGGCAGTTAAGGAACTTTCTAACAAGAAGTTGTTCGTTGTAGATACTTTCTGCGGTGCTAACGCTAACAGCCGTTTGAAAGTTCGTTTCATTGTTGAGGTAGCTTGGCAAGCTCACTTCGTAACAAATATGTTCATCCGTCCTACAGCTGAGGAGTTGGAGAGCTATGGAGAGCCTGATTTCGTTGTTTACAACGCATCTAAGGCAAAGGTTGAGAACTACAAGGAGCTTGGTTTGAACTCTGAGACTGCGGTAGTATTCAACTTGACAAGCAAGGAGCAGGTTATCATCAATACATGGTATGGTGGTGAGATGAAGAAGGGTATGTTCTCAATCATGAACTACTTGTTGCCATTGAAGGGTATGGCTTCTATGCACTGTTCTGCTAATACAAACGAGAAGGGCGAGACCGCTATCTTCTTCGGATTGTCAGGAACAGGTAAGACAACTTTGTCAACCGATCCAAAGCGTCAGTTGATTGGTGATGACGAGCACGGTTGGGATGACGAGGGCGTATTCAACTTCGAGGGTGGATGTTACGCTAAGGTTATCAACTTGGATAAGGAGAGTGAGCCGGACATTTATAACGCAATTAAGCGTAATGCATTGTTGGAGAACGTAACAGTTGCTGAGGATGGTAAGATTGATTTTGCTGATAAGAGCGTTACCGAGAATACCCGTGTATCTTATCCAATTGATCACATCAACAATATTCAGCCGGGTTCTAAGGCTCCTGCAGCTAAGAAGGTTATCTTCTTGTCAGCTGATGCATTCGGAGTTCTTCCTCCGGTATCTATCTTGACTCCTGAGCAGACTCAGTACTACTTCTTGAGCGGATTTACAGCTAAGTTGGCTGGAACAGAGCGTGGTATTACCGAGCCTACACCTACATTCTCTGCTTGTTTCGGTGCAGCATTCTTGTCATTGCACCCAACAAAGTATGGAGAGGAGTTGGTTAAGAAGATGAACGCTAACGGTGCCACTGCATACTTGGTGAACACAGGATGGAATGGAACAGGTAAGCGTATCTCTATTAAGGATACTCGTGGTATCATCGATGCTATCCTTGATGGTTCAATCGATACTGCTCCAACCAAGCAGATTCCAATGTTCGACTTCAAGGTTCCAACAGCATTGCCAGGTGTTGATCCAAATATCCTTGATCCTCGTGATACATACGCTGATGCTGCTGAGTGGGAGACAAAGGCTAAGGATTTGGCTGAGCGTTTCATTAAGAACTTCAACAAGTTTACAGGAAACGAGACAGGTAAGGCATTGGTTGCTGCAGGTCCAAAGTTGTAATATATTATTTTGTATTAGTAATAAACCTGAGGGTACAGCCCAGCGCTGTACCCTCTTTTACTTAAACGTTCATAATATGAAAAAATATTCAATATGATATTATTCGTGCCGATGGTTAAATCGGATTGCAATATGCGTGTTCATCAGATATTCTTGAACCATTTGATAATAATATAGAATTAGATGCAAATGATCCTCGTATATCAATGTTGATGCTAATGGATAGTATTAAAACAAAAGGTTCGTCAGTCGAAACGTTAGCAATAGGAGAATCAACGGAGCATTATCAACAATATACCAGAGTAGAGGTAAGAGGAGTTTTTAACGATTTTGATGGTTATTTTACTAAGGATAAGCCTGAGGTTGTAAATATTGATATTTCAAAAACCGTAGGTGTTGTGCCTATGTAAATGTTTGATTATGAAAAATAAATTTATGATATGTGTGATATTAATACAATTTTTATTGTCAAATTGTAATCTTTTGTTATCTCAAAATCACAATTCCCTTTATCGAGAAGATGCAGTTCAAGCATTGTGGGACTATGTGAATGTAAAAAGAGATGAGAAATTATATGTTCACACTGATAAAGAAATTTATTCTTCTAAAGATACTGTATGGTTACGTGGATATTTATTAAATGCAGTGACCAATAATATTGTCGATTATAGTATATATATATATATGTAGAGTTAGTGGATCGCTTAAATGTAGTGCATTGGCGAGAGAAGATACAAAGAGTAACTAATGATTCTATTTTTGTTGGATATTTTCCTATCCCTGAAGTTCCTCAAGGAGAGTATTTTTTGCGATGCTATACCTATTACATGCAAAATTTAGATGAAGAGTATATATTTCGCAAAAGAATACGTATAGTCAACCCATATGATCATAGAGTAGTTTGTAAAACGTCACTTAGAGATTTGGGTGAAGAGCGTGGTAAATTATTGATATTACGTTTTGAAAATCAGCAAGGTGAGTTATATACCAATGTTGAATTTAATTATAGATTATCCGGCATTACACCACAAGATACCTTTATGACAGCAAATAGTGGCTATAATGGAATTTTCAGATTACGTATCAGTAAGGATGTTGATTATATATGGCTTAGGGCTACCCAAAATAGTAAATTGAATTTTGAGAAGTATATACAATTGAATGATTTTCCCATAAATTATCATGTACAATTTTTTCCGGAGGGAGGAGTATTCTTAAATAATATAAAACAGAAAATTGCATATAAGGCAATAGGTATGGATGGGTTGGGAGTTCCTATTTCAGGAGTTATATATGATATGTACGGAGATTCCATATGTTCGTTTTCAAGTGATAAATTGGGGATGGGTAATTTTGTGATCGAGTCTAAATACGAGGATATTTTATATGCAGAATGTAAATCAGAATACGGCATTATACAACGCTTTAGGCTTCCTGCTGCAGAACAATCAGGTATGGGATTGTCTTTGGAATTTGTAAATGATGAAGTTACCTGTAATATAAATAAAACTTCTGATATGACAAGCCAATATAATAGCTCAAAGTTGTTAATACATTCACGTGGAATGCCTTTGGCATTATTTGATGTGCCAGATGTTGACGGGAATGCATTGAATTTGGCCGATGCTCCGGAGGGGATTATACATTTTGCAGTTATAGATACATTAAATAGAATTATAAGTGAACGTTTATGGTTTCATAGAAAATTACGAAGGGAAGATATTGATGTTAAAGTCCTTAATGTCCCCTTAGCAAGAGGTAAGGCTTATTGTTCAATTTTAATGAAGAGTGCTCAAGATACAGGAATAGTAAAAGGTACTTTCTCTATTAGTGTTGTTAATGATAAATATTCATCAACTGATATTAATTCTTATGGAATAGAGTCTTATTTGTTGCTTGATAGTGATTTGAAGGGATATATTGAAGCGCCTGCATATTATTTTGAAAATATGTCATTAGAACGCCAAAATGCTTTGGATAATTTAATGTTGTCTCAAGGTTGGCGTAGATTTGTTCTAGATAGTATAATTTCGGGGGTAGTGAATTTGCATGGTTCTTATTATATGGAACGAGGCCAGCATTTGAGTGGGTACGTTAAAAATTTTTGGGGAAGAGATAGTAAAAATGCTCTGATTACATTGATTGGTAGTAATGGAGTTGCATGTGAAGTTAGAACAGATAGTGTTGGTAGATTTATTGTAAATGATATTAGATTTGAACGTGGAACTACATTTGTTGCACAGGCAGTAAGTAATTTTGGAAGAAAAAGTTTAGAACTTTTAGTAGATGTTCCTGATTTTTCTCGTGTGGTGGGGATAGAGCCTGATGGAACTATGAAGGATTATGATGATTTCATACAAATGTATGGAAAAGATTATATATTTGCTGATAATGGAGAGCGTTTAAAAACATTAGGTCTTGTAACTGTAACACATGAATCTGATTATGCTGATTTGAGTTATTTTAAGAAATTAGCAGATGAGATGGAGTATGAATATTATTGGCGCAGTAAGGAGGACCCTCAAAACTATGGATCTCATGTTTACACAGGACGCAATAGGTATGAATATGATTCAACATTTTATATGCATGGAGCGGATCCTGCTAAAAATAGGGAAGTTATGTTTGATGCAGTGTTGCCAAAACATTTGATTCAAGAACAGCAGATGGGGCGTCCAAGAATTTTAGGCTTTATGCACGTATCCCCTTTAAATTCAGTTGATGGAGGACATGGAGGATATGCTAGGCCTTCTGATGTTTCAGGGATCTATTTGTATGGAGGGGATATTAATACTGCAGGTTCAATAGTTCCGGTCTATGACAAAACATTGGCTCCTAAAAGAGAAATTATATTTAATATGCAAACTTTTGTTCCATCGGCTCCTCAACCATATAATGTTGAATTTTACGTTCCTAAGTATGATGTAGTGCCAGAGACTCTAAGAGAAATTATTGATGAGAAAGCTACAAGATTGTGGCTACCAAATGTTGAATTAAGTACAAATGAACCATATTTGATTTCTTTTCCCGTGTCTGGAGGTGAGGAATATTCTTCATATTCAATTGTTGTGGAGGGAATTACTGATACAGGAACTCCCATCCACAAATATTTTCAGTTTAAGAATGATTTTATAAACTTGCAAGTTGAGCCTTGATAGCGGCAATCTTTGCCTCGGCATCGGCCTGTTTCTTGCGCTCGTTCTCGACAACCTGTGCAGGTGCACTGTTTACAAAACGCTCGTTGCTGAGTTTCTTCATAACCGAGTTTAAGAATCCCTCGGCATATTTCAAATCCTCCTCAAGTTTGGCTTTTACGGCCTCGGTGTCAATGTTGCCAACCGATGGGATAAAGTACTCAACGGTGTCGGCAATGAAACTCCAAGAGCCCTTTGAGCCCTCGTCCACAATCTCAATGCTCTCCATGTTACCCATCTTGGCAATTACAGAGGCGAATTGTGCGGGGTAGCGCTCATTCTTTTTAACTTGAAGTGCAAGTGAGTCTTTGAACGCAACGCTGTTGGCCTTTCTGATGTTTCTGATGCCTACAATTACATTCTTTGCGCACTCAAACTCGGCAAGGTACTGCTCGTTGTATGGTTGAGCAGCAGGGAATGTCGATACCATTACACTTTGGCCGGCCTCTCTTTCGCGAAGCTGCTGCCATACCTCCTCGGTAATGAATGGCATGAATGGGTGCAACTGTTGCATAAGGATTTCGAATAGCTCAATTACACCATCGTATGTTTTGCTATCCATTGGTGAACCGTATGCAGGTTTAACAATCTCTAATAGCCATGACGAGAACTCGTCGCGGAACAGAGTGTAAACGGTCATAAGGGCATCGGAAATTCTGTACTGCTCGAACAAGGTGTTCAATGTATCTGCGCTCTTTGCCAAATATTGCTTGAACCACTCAATTGCAATTGCAGAGTGTTTGGGCTGCTCAATGTCGGCAACATTCCATGATTTAACCAACTTGAATGCGTTCCATATCTTGGTGCTGAAGTTACGTCCTTGTTCTGGAAGGCTCTCGTCAAATAGCAAATCGCCTCCTGCAGGTGAACATAGCAACATTCCAACTCGAACTCCGTCGGCACCGAATTTCTCGATCAAGTCAAGTGGGTCAGGCGAGTTTCCAAGTGATTTAGACATCTTTCTACCCAACTTGTCACGAACGATACCTGTGAAATATACATTTTTGAATGGCATATCACCCTGGTACTCGTAGCCTGCCATAATCATTCTTGCTACCCAGAAGAAGATAATATCCGGACCTGTCACCAAGTCATTGGTTGGGTAGTAGTATGAAATCTCTTTGTTGCCGGGGTTGTTGATTCCGTCGAACAATGAGATTGGCCACAACCATGATGAGAACCATGTGTCAAGAGCGTCTTCGTCCTGGCGCAACTGCTCTATGGTTATATTTTCGTATCCCTCAATCTGCTTTGCAAGCTCAAGAGCCTTCTCGGCAGTTTCGGCTACAACAAATTTCTCTTCACCCTCGGTTGTTGGCAAGAAGTAAGCAGGAATTCTGTGTCCCCACCATAACTGGCGGCTGATACACCAATCCTGAATATTCTCAAGCCAGTTTTTGTATGTGGTTTTGTACTTTGCAGGATAGAATTTCAACTCATCGTTCATTACAGGTGGCAATGCAATGTCGGCAAAGTGTTGCATCTTTAAGAACCATTGCATACATAATCGTGGCTCTACCGCTGTATCTGAGTTACGCTCAGAATATCCAACCTTGTTCTCGTAATCCTCAATCTTCTCGATGAGGGTGGCAGTCTGCAAATCAACAACAATCTGTTTGCGGACATCCATTCTGTCCATTCCTACATACATAGGCGAGGCCTCGCTTATTGTTCCATCGGCATTGAAAATGTCGATAGTCTCTAAGTTGTGCTTCTTTCCAAGCATATAGTCGTTGGTGTCGTGGGCAGGTGTAACCTTCAAACATCCTGTTCCGAACTCAATGTCAACATAGCGATCCTCGATAACGGGAATTACTCTGTTTACAAGTGGAACAATTACCTTTTTACCCTTCAACCATGTGTTTTTAGGGTCTTTAGGGTTGATACACATAGCGGTATCGCCCATAATTGTCTCAGGACGGGTGGTTGCTACGACTGCGTATCTGCGTCCCTCGGCATCGCGGTGAATTACATTTCCCTCCTCTTCGTTGTCGGTGCAGCCTGCAGACTCGTCAACGTAATATTTAAGGTGGTACAGTTTGCTGTGCTCCTCTCTGTATATAACCTCTTCGTTACTAAGTGCGGTTTGAGCCTTTGGATCCCAGTTTACCATGCGCAATCCGCGGTAAATAAGTCCCTTATTATAAAGGTCAACAAATACCTTGATTACGCTTTCACTGCGCAACTCATCCATGGTGAATGCTGTGCGCTCCCAGTCACAACTTGCTCCAAGTTTGCGCAATTGCTTCAAAATAATTCCACCATGCTCGTTTGTCCACTCCCATGCGTGTTTCAAGAATTCGTCGCGAGTCAAGTCGCTCTTCTTGATTCCCTGAGCAGATAGTTTCTTCACAACTTTAGCCTCGGTAGCAATTGAAGCGTGGTCGGTTCCGGGAACCCAACATGCGTTTTTGCCGTTAAGTCTTGCACGGCGAATCAATACATCTTGAATTGTATTATTCAACATGTGTCCCATGTGTAACACTCCGGTTACGTTTGGTGGTGGGATAACAATACAATACGGTTCCTTTGTACTATCTGGCTCTGAATGGAAAAAGCGGTGCTCCATCCAATAGGAGTACCACTTTTCCTCTGCCTCTTTCGGATTGTAATTAGCAGAAATATCCATATATTCTTATTCCTCTGTTTTTTTAGTTCTACGGCTTTTACGTTTGTTACTCTCCATTGCCTCCATGTCTGCTTTTCTTAAGCTGCCATCGTAATCGCAAATGTATTTGTCAACCAAGATACGTCCGCAATACTCACAAACAATAACTTTCTTATGTGAGCAGATATCCAACTGTCTTTGAGGTGGGATGTTGTTGAAACATCCTCCACAAGCGTTACGGTCAACGGTAACAACTGCCAATCCGTTACGTGCTCCGTGACGAATCTTCTTATAAGCGGTAAGCAGACGCTCCTCAATTTTTCCTGCAAGCTGAGTTGACTTTACACTTAACTCCTCTTCGCGCTGGTGGTACTCTGTCACAATGCCGTCAAGCTCGTTCTTCTTTGCCTCCAATTCAACTTGGCGCTCGCTCTTTGTCTGCTCGGCAGTTGCCAAAGCAATCTCTTTGTCTGCCAATACTCTTTGAGCATCGCGAATCTTCTTTTGGTGCAACTCAATCTCCAAGCCCTGATAATCAATCTCCTTGTTTAGTGAGTCGAACTCGCGGCTATTTGATACATTATTAATCTTCTCCTCTGACTGTTGCTTCTTTGCTGTAGCCTCCTCAATGCCTCTTTTTCTTTTTGAGATCTCCTCTTTTGCTACAGCAATCTCCTTCTTTAGGTTCTCGACACGGGTTCCCAATCCAATCAATTCATCCTCCAAATCCTGAACCTCAAGCGGTAACTCTCCGCGAATAGTTCTGATTTTGTCAATCTCTGAGTCGATTTTCTGTAACTCGTACAAATTCTGCAACTTCTCCTCTACGGTTAGTGATTGCAGTTTCTCATTGTTTTCAGTTGCCATATATGTCTGAATTATAATTATTTATCTTTTTAAATGACAAAAACAGGGTTCTTGTCACTCTGTGAATACAGAAGTGCAAAGTTAGTTATTTTTTTAATAAGTATGTTATAGAAAAGCTCTTTTATATATTGTTCGCTTTCGTAATGTCCTATGTCTGCAATAATTATCTTTCCTTCGGCCCTGTACCAATCATGATGTTTTATGTCTCCTGTGATATAAATATCTGCGTTGGCGTGGATTGCCTGCTCTATGAATTCCGCCCCGGCACCTCCGCATACGGCAACTCTTTTTAGCTTGGAATGGCATATTTCTGAGTGTCTAACCACATTGCATCTAAATATATTCTTGACTTTTGTAAGAAATTCCACAGGATTTATCTCTTCAGGAAGTTCTCCAATTAAGCCCAAACCATTGCCATTACTGTCTTTTGGAGACAAAACATTAATATTCTGTAATCCTAATTTGTCGGCAATAGTCATGCTTACACCATTGCTTACCGAATCAATGTTGGTGTGGGCGGCATAGATTGTAATGTCGTTTCTGATGGCCTTAATCAGTGCCCTATTTATATAATTATCAGTGCTTAATGATTTGATTCCGCGGAAAATGAGAGGATGGTGTGAAATTATCAGATTACATCCTTTCTCTATGGCCTCGTTTACAACATTTTCTGTTATCTCTATAGCTAAAAGGATTCCCTGTATTGTATTATGCGGAGAGCCACACATATAGCCGGAGTTGTCGTAACTCTCTTGAAGGTTAAGAGGTGCATATGCCTCGATTTCAGAAATCATTTCAGATATTATCATAACTCTTTTTTTATCTGTAGTAGTTCCTCTTTTATTTTGCCGAGTCTGTTTAGCAAAGTAATGTCCCGAGCAATTTGGGACATATTTGTTTTAAGCTCCTGTTTGGCCCCCTCTAAAGTTAGACGTTTTACCTTTACCAAGTGATATATAACTCTGAAGGTCTCTATGTCTTGTGCGGTAAATTGTCGGTTTCCTCGACTGCTGCGGTGAGGTTTGATTTGTTCAAACTCCTTCTCCCAGAATCGGATAAGTGTCGGGGCAACATTGAAAATCTCGGCAACCTCGCCTATAGAGTAGTAGAGCTTTTCCATTGTTTTATTTGTTAATCCAGTGATTGTCCTGCTTCGTCAACGCTATTTACCAACTGCTCGTATTCATCAGGAGTCAAATCATTGAAGAAGTAGTTTATGGGGTTTACAGAAATATCGTTCTTTAAAACCTCGTAGTGGCAGTGTGGTCCTGTTGAACGTCCAGAATTGCCAAGGAATCCGATAATCTCTCCACGTTTAACCTTCTGACCTCGTTTAACTGTGTATGCGCTCAAGTGTGCATAGTGAGTTTTGTATGAGTATCCGTGATCGATAATTACGTGTTTGCCATAACCGCTGTCTGTGCCTGCTTTAATTACCTTGCCGTTTCCTGTTGCATAAATAGGGGTTCCTATTGGGCCCGCAAAGTCAATTCCTGCATGGAATTTTCGAGTTTTATAAATAGGGTGGATACGGTAGCCGAATCCGGATGTTTTGTAAACCTTTTTATCTTTCAACGATACGGGTAAGATTGCAGGGATAGAGGCCAGCATGTCAATCTTGTTCTTGACCATGGATTCTATTTCGTCGAATGATTTACTTTGAATATATGCGGCCTTGGTTAGACGGTCCATTTTTTGGTTTGTACTTATGAGCAACTCGCTGTGTGTCATGTCACGAAGTGCTGCATAACGGTCCGTTCCTCCAATACCGCCTTGTCGGATTGAGGCATCAATGGGATCGGATTCAAAGATTACGCGATACATGTTGTCGTCGCGGTGTTCTAATGCAGTTATAACTTCGCTTAATTGGTCAAGTTCTTTGTTTAGTATGTTGTATTCTGCGAGTAGTTCTGCATTCTCCTTTTTTAGAGTAGCCTCTTTGGGCGAGTCTATGAATGTAAACGCAACAACAGCAATTAGGATTCCCCAAAGCAGGCTGGCTCCCAATCTGGTAGTCCAATTCCATAATCTTTTGCGGAATGATATTTCTATTCTGTCGTATGAGAGGGTCTCTTTGTTAAATTGATAATGGATTTTTGCCATAATGTTAGATAAAAACTTGTAAATCCGATGCAAAGTTAAAGAATATATCTAAATTTGCAATTCAATTCGGGGAGTATGTCCTTGTGAATTTGGAACTTTATAAATTGATTGATAATTATAACGGATTTTAATAATGGAGTCTTCAGAAATTAGACAAAAATTCTTGGATTACTTTGCTGGCAAAGGCCACATGATTGTTCCATCGGCACCTATGGTGGTGAAAGATGATCCTACATTGATGTTTACCAATGCGGGAATGAATCAGTTTAAGGATGTTATTTTGGGAAATGCACAGCCCAAGAGTCGCAGAATGGCAGATTCTCAAAAATGTTTGCGAGTATCCGGAAAACATAATGACCTTGAGGAGGTTGGACATGATACATACCATCATACCATGTTTGAGATGTTGGGAAACTGGTCATTCGGAGACTATTTCAAAGAGGGGGCAATTGATTATGCCTGGGAGTTCTTGACCCAGGTAATGAATCTTGATAAGAATCGTTTGTATGCAACTGTTTTTGAGGGATCGGCCGATGATAAATTGGATGCAGACCTCGAAGCTAAAGAGATGTGGTTGAAATATCTGCCGGCCGATAGAATTATCTTTGGAAATAAAAAAGATAACTTTTGGGAAATGGGAGATATGGGACCATGTGGACCATGTTCTGAGATTCATATAGATTTGCGCCCCGATGCCGAGAGAGCAGCTATTCCGGGAGCAGAGTTGGTAAATAAGGATAATCCTCTTGTAATCGAGATATGGAACTTGGTGTTTATGCAGTTTAACCGCAAGGCCGATGGGTCGTTGGAGCCACTTCCGGAGAAACATGTTGATACTGGAATGGGATTTGAACGTCTGTGTATGGCTGTTCAGGGCAAAACCTCGAACTATGATACCGATGTATTTACTCCAATGATTGCCGAGATTTCAGAGTTGACAGGTTTGGCATATGGTAAGGATCAGAGTATCGATGTTGCAATGCGTGTAATTGCAGACCATATCAGAACAATATCTTTCTCGATTACAGATGGTCAGTTGCCATCAAATGTAAAGGCGGGTTACGTAATCAGAAGAATTTTGCGTAGAGCGGTTCGATATGCCTATACTTATCTGAATCAGAAAGAGGCTTTCTTGTATAAGTTGGTTCCTGCTTTGATTAGAATTATGGGACGCCACTATCCGGAGTTGATTTCACAAAAGACTCTTGTAGAGAAGGTTATTATGGAGGAGGAGAATGCCTTCCTAAGAACCTTGGATAAGGGTATCCACCTATTGGATAAGATTATTGAGACAACAAAAGTCGATAATACCAACATTGTGTCGGGTAAGGTGGCATTTGAGCTTTATGATACGTATGGTTTCCCATTGGATTTGACAGAGCTTATTTTGCGTGAGCAGAATTTGCAGGTTAATCGTGATGAGTTTGTTAAGGAGATGGAGGCTCAAAAGGAGCGTTCTCGATCTGCTGCAAGCGTAGATACCGAGGATTGGATTGAGATGGGCGAGGATGAGAATTCTCAAGAGTTTGTAGGTTATGATTATCTTGATACCGAGGTTAAGGTTACAAAGTACAGAAAGGTTACGACCAAGGGTAAATCAATGTACCATTTGGTGTTTAATGTAACTCCGTTCTACGGAGAAGGAGGAGGTCAGGTAGGTGACCGAGGCGTAATTGTGGGCGAGGACGGTCAGGTGACCCCTATCGTTGAGGCTAAGAAAGAGAATGGCTTGACAATCCATTTGTGTGAAACATTACCTGCAAATCTGGAGCAGAAGTTTATGGCAAAGGTGGATGTGGAAAAACGCCAGTTGACAGCCGATAACCACTCTGCAACCCACCTGTTGGATTATGCATTGAGACAGGTATTGGGAACACACGTGGAGCAGAAAGGATCCTACGTTAATGAGGAGCGTTTACGTTTCGATTTCTCGCACTTCCAGAAAGTAACCGATGAGGAGTTGGCACAAGTTGCGCACATAGTTAATAAGTTGATTCGTCAAAATATTGCATTGGAAGAGCATAGAGCAATTCCTATGGCAAAGGCCAAAGAGATGGGCGCAATTGCTCTGTTTGGTGAGAAATATGGCGATTTGGTGCGTTTAATCAAGTTTGGCGATGCAGTTGAGCTTTGTGGTGGAACTCACGTTAAAGCAACAGGTGAGATTGGTTTCTTCAAGATTTTGAGCGAGAGTTCGGTTTCAGCCGGTGTGCGCAGAATTGAGGCTATTACTGCTACAAGAGCAGAGGAGTACATCAACAATACCTATAGCATGATTCGTCAAATTGAGTCCTCGCTTCAAACCAATAAGGGAATCTTCGAGGGGATCCGTAAGTTGGTTGAGGAGAATGAAAATCTCAAGAAGGAGGCGGAGAAGTTTATGAAGGCAAATGCGGAGATTCTTAAGGGTAAGCTCCTGAATAACAAGCGTATGATTGGCAATGTGACTGCTATAGAGTCAATTGTTAATGTTGAGTCTGCAGTGATGAAGGATATTGCATTCCAGTTGAAAGGTGAGTGTGAAAGATTGATTTGTGTGATTGGTGGAGTTGCTAAGGATAAGCCATACTTGATGGTTATGTTATCGAATGATATGGTGGAGGCTGGTCTTCATGCAGGTCAATTGGTAAAGAATGCTGCAAAATTGGTGAAGGGCGGCGGTGGCGGTCAGCCATTTTTCGCTATGGCAGGAGGATCTGATGTTTCAGGTTTGGAAGCTGCAATAGAACAAATAAAAATAGAGATAGCGTCGAAGGTTGATTTTTAGAATTTTATTTCTAACTTTGTGCTACTTGAACCAGAATGAAATTTAACTGAATTAATGATAGCGTTATGAGAAATTCACTATTTACAGCTGTAGCTGTATTGATGATTGGTGCAACAGCGTTCTCTTGTTCTTCATTGAAGAAGATGGAGAAGAATGTTGACAAGATTGATTGCACAGTGGTACCTGAGGTCTTGACTGTAGTGGGAAGTGAGGTACCTGTTGAGATTACTGCAACATTCCCTGCTAAGTATTTTAACAAGAAGGCAGAGGTTACCGCTTCTCCTGTTTTAAAGTATGAGTCAGGTGAAACTCTTTACGAGGGAGTTGAGTTGCAAGGCGAGAAGGTACTTGGCAATGCTACTGTTATCGAGAAGAAAGAGGGAGGCGAGGTAAAGTATGTTGGTACAATTCCTTTTCAGGATGCTATGAGAATTTCCGGCTTGTATGTAAGATACAACGCAGAGAAGGGTAAAAAGTCTCGTCAGTATGATTCAGATAAGATTGCTGATGGTGTGATCGCAACTGAGGCTTTGGTAAACAAAGCCGGTGCAATTGCTGAGGGAGGTAATGCATTCCAGAGAATTACCCCTGAGACAGCTGAGGCAGCTATATACTATTTGATTAACTCTGCGCAGATTCGAAGCTCACAGGCTAAGAGCGATGAGATTAAGGCATTGGAGCAGTTCGCTGCCGATGCATCAGCTGCCGAGGATATGAATCTGATTAATGTAGAGGTTAAGTCATACGCTTCTCCTGATGGTGAGCAGGATTGGAACACTACAGTGGCTAATAATCGTGACAAAGCTTCAGGTAAGATGATTTCTAAGGATTTGAACAAAAAGAAAATTGCCGAGGCTAAGAGCGCTGATTTCTTTAAACAATACATTACTGCAGAGGACTGGGAGGGATTCCGGCAGGCAATGGAGGAGTCAAATATCCAGGATAAGGAGTTGATTCTTCGCGTATTGTCAATGTATTCTGATCCAGATGTTCGCGAGCGTGAGATTAAGAATATTACATCTGCATATACAGCTGTGGCTGATCAGATTCTGCCTAAGTTGCGTCGTTCTAAATTCATTGTAAACGCAGAGAGAATTGGAAAGTCTGACGAGGAGATTTTGGCATTGGTTAAGAGCAATCCAAAGGAGTTGAATGTTGAGGAGATGTTGTATGCTGCTTCATTGGTAAATAATCCTGCAGAGAAACAGGGTATCTATTCACATGCTATGTCGCAGTTCCCACAAGATTGGAGAGCTTACAATGACTATGGAATGATTGAGTTTGAGAAGGGTGCATACGGTAAAGCCGGTGAGTACTTTGCTAAGGCGGCAGCTTTAAATTCAAACGATGCTGTAAAGAACAACATTGGATGTATTGCATTGGTTAATGGAAACATGGATGCAGCAGTTGTTGCATTTGGATCTGCAGATTGTCCGGAGGCAGACTACAATATGGGTATTGTTTCTATTTTGAAGGGAGAGTATGACAATGCTGTTAAGTACTTTGGTGAGTGTACAAGCTTTAACGCTTGTTTGGCTAATATCTTGGCAGGCAACAACGCTGTTGCTGCACAGAAGATGGCTGCAAGCGAGGATAATGTTGACTACTTGAAAGCTGTTCTTGCAGCACGTAACAACGATGCAGCAGGAGTTGTTTCAAACTTGAAGTCAGCAATAGCTAAGGATGCTGCTTATAAGCAACTAGCTGCAACAGATATGGAGTTTGCTGCTTATTTCGACAATGCAGAGTTCAATGCTGTTGTAAAATAATCAAGAGGCTTGATTTTTATAAATAATGGAAAACGGGGAAAGATTATTTTCTTTCCTCGTTTCTTTTATTATTAGTTTTTAATAATTAACTTTGCAATATTATAACACACAAAATAATTAATTGAAAAGATAATCAATATGAAAAAGATTGGAATTTTATTGACCGCAATTGTACTTTGTCTAAGTGCATGTAGTTCGGGAGGAGTTACCGTTCGCGGAGAGTTGGCAGGATTTAAGGGTACTGCTAAAATGTCGGCAGAGATGCCGGGACGTGGCATGGTTGTTGTTGCTGAGCAGCAAGTTGAGGATGGCGCAATTGAGCTAAAGACTAATGAGTTGACACTTCCTGCACGTGTTTGGTTTACCTTTAATAACGGAACAGATGAGTATACTCGTGAGTTCATTATAGATCAGATAGATAAGACAAAAATCTCAGGAAAGGGAAAGTATTTGGATCAAATGTCAATCTCAGGATCGGTTCTGCAAAAGGAGTATATTGATCTAAAGGGTCAGATTGGTGAGAAGTATGATGGCGCAATTGCAAAGGCAACAAAGGCTATCGAAAGATTGCGTGCAAAGGAGAAACCAACTACAACCGATAGAACTTTGTTGGTGTATAACCAGAATAGTTTGGAGCGTAACACAAGTGCAAAGTTTAAATTTGTAAGAAAGTTGGTTGAGATTAACCCAGATATGGAGGTTTCTTTGTTTGTACTTAAGGATTTCTTGAAGGATAGTGTGCATGTGCAGAAGGAGGTTTTCAATAATATGAAGATTGAGAACAAGGGAAGTAATATCTATATGGTGTTGGATGCTGACCTAAATGGTGCAACAGCTCCTGCTGCAACTGAAACTCCTGCTGAGTAATTGTATAGAAGCTATATATAATAGGTATAAAAAGGGGCCGGGTCAAAAGTAATTTTTGATCCGGTTTTCTTTTGTTTGTCATTT
>CAZMOG010000045.1:0-15803 GCA_964567845.1 uncultured Odoribacter sp.
CTTAAATTTATTCGACAATAATCACCAAAAAGGACTATCTTTGCGTAGCACAATCAAAAGCGTCAATAACTAAAACAAAAAAATATCATGTTATACGAGAAAATTATACCTGCGCAGGGACACTCTTTCGAGAAGAGAGTCTTCAACATGAAACATTTCAATGTACATTGGCATCATCACGACGAGTTCGAGTTGATTCTGATTACTGCCGGTTTCGGAAAGCGTTTTACAGGAAACAAGATTGCTCCGTTCAAAGAGGGTGATTTGGTTCTTATTGGCCCAAACATTCCACACTTTCACCTTTGTGACCAAGTATTCTTTGAGCTTAACAGCATGACTGTAAGCTCAGAGGCAATCTACTTTAACAACAACATTTTCCCTCAGAACATTGAAACCGGTTCCGAGTTTGCGTCAATCAAGCGCATGCTTCGCGACAGTAAGGGAGGTTTAAAATTCCACACTCAGGGAATGGACGATCCAATCGTTAAGCGCATCCAGGCAGTTTCGCACATTAACGGTTTCAAGGATTTGATTGAGTTATACTCTATCCTTCACACACTTAGCGATTACCGCTACGATGTTCTTATTACCGAGGACAACACCGTCAACCTTTCAGAAGAGGAGATGCAACTCCCCGGAAACAAGGCGTACCAATACATCAACAAACACTTCAAAGAGAAGGTTACTTTGGGCGAGGTTGCAAAATATGCCGGATTGACTCCTGCTGCCCTTTGCCGTCGTTTCAAACAAATCTCAGGAAAGAGTTTGTTTGATTATTTGGCCGAGGTTAGAATTGAATTCAGTTACAAGTTGTTGGCCGAGTCATCCCTTCCAATCTCAATGGTTGCACAAGAGGCCGGATTCCAGAATGTTTCACACTTCAACCGTGTATTCAAGAAACTTTCAGGTGTCACTCCGAAAGAGTACAAGCGCCAACACCAAAGAAAAATCTAAACAGATTACATAACAAAAGCGCATTGAACAAGAAGCGGGTTGAATTTGAACACAAACTCAACCCGCTTCTTTCATCTCAAATCCTCCTCCATCATCACCATGTCATATTTCAGAGGATCATCGGAACACCAGCACTTATAACACGCGGTAAGCTCAACAACCCTCTTCCAACAAACAGTTGAACAACTCACCAACCCATGTTCGCGCGCCTGCCTCACCACATGAACATCCAACACTGCAAACAACTCGTTGCTACCAATTCTTCTCCACAACCCCAGATCAGGCTTATCCCTACGCACCATCCAACGCAAAAACATACACAAACGCTTACACGCTGAATTACCACTCACACTACCCAACTTTGCAGGAGCTGTAATCTTAGCCAACCTCTCCACATACACACCATCACCACTAATTCCTAACTCCTCATTCTTAACATACCCCTCCAATGTACCAAACTCACCATAAACTTTAACCAAATTCCGACAAACCTGCTTAAAAGCTTTGCCAAAAAGAGTTCTATGCACACACTGCCCATCAGGGTACTCCTCAAACTCACCACTAATCACAAATGTATATGGACGCCATCTCATCAACTCCATAAGTTTCAAAGCATTGGCTTTAATCATCTTCCTATTGCCCCACGCAATCATCGCCACAAACAACGCGCCTACCTCAACCTGCCTCACAAAATCCTCTTCAACAATCTCACCTGTCTCTCCTTTAACCTCTTTTACCAACGCATACACCACATTCAAAGGGTCCGCCTCAACAAATCTCTCAGCATCGAACCCTCTCCATCGCTCCTCTAAAATCTCCTTATATAAATTATTCATAACCTTTCACATTTTCCCTATACACTCACCCCTTCGCTCAGCGCGCTACGCTTGGAGTCTTAGATTTACCAACCCTTCGCCTTATTCGCTTACGCTCAGTACAAGAGATCTACCAACCCCCAACCCCCCTTCGCTCAGCGCGCTACGCTTGCTTTCGCTAATAAGGGGGCTTTACTCGCTTCGCTCGGGACGCTTCGCTCATTTAACTCCTAACTACTAACTCCTAACTCACCCTATACGTCGCCACATTCATAATTGCGCTACCAACACCATTACCAACCGCCATCGCCACGATATATAACGCAGCCTTCATACTCCACCCTCCGGCAATCGTAAAATAACCCATATTTGCTATACTATGCTCAAAGCCACACATAATGAAAATAACTACCGGCAATATAACAAAGAGCCATGATTTGCACTTCCGATACGAATCGACCGCCAAATACATCATTACTCCACAGGCAATCGACAAAATAAAGATACTGACCAGCGAATCCTCTAATTTTGCAATATACAGAGCATCTGCTTTGGCAATCAATGCTTCTCCGTAACGAGTCAATCTGATAATCGAACCCAATATCAACGAACCAACCAGATTTCCTAAAATTGTTACTACCATTTTCAAGAAACCAACTTGTCGCAAATACCCAATCTTACCCGTATAGAGCCACAACTCTCTACATACAATTGTTAACAATCCGAACGAGAATAGTGTTGCTCCAACAATCTTCTCTTCGCACGACAAAAAGACAATGCAGCCGAAACAGATCATAAATCCGGCCAGCACCGCCTTCACAAAAACCTCATAAACTTCCCTCATATCTTAATATTCCTAATAACCTTCACCTCTCCTCAATCGCAATCTCCTTCTTCGGCATAACTCCAAGCTGCTTCAAATCACCCAACTGCTTCACAACATTACCGCGACCTGTAGTCAACTGCTTCTCAGCTTCGTTATAGGTATTACTAAGAGAATCTATCTTACCGCGCAACTCCACAAAAGTCTTGCTGAAAACCGCAAACTTCTCATACAAACCGGTTGCACTCTGAATAATCTTCTCAACATTCCGCTCCTGACGTCTGCTCTGCCAAATAGAGTAAATAATATTCAACGACAACATCAGATTCGTTGGATTAATAATCAACACCTTAGACCTATAGGCATCCGAGAACAACTTCGGATCATTCTGCATTGCAAGGATATATGCGCCCTCGTTCGGAACAAACATAAGAACCATATCTACACTATCCTTAACATGTCGTGAATAGCTCTTCGCACCAAGCTCTTTCACATGCTGACGCACGCTATCCAAATGGCTCTTCAAGTGCATATTCCTATGGCTCTCATCATCGCAACACATATACTCGGCATACGCCTTAAGCGACACCTTCGAGTCAATAATCACGCACCCCTTATCGGCAAACTTCACCACAACATCGGGAATCAGGCGATTACCCTCCTCATCGCTCACCGAACTCTGTACAAAGAACTCCTCGCCCTCGCGCAGGCCGGAATCCTGCAGAATATCCTTCAGAATGGCCTCGCCCCAATTACCCTGCATCTTCGGTTTAGACTTCAACGCCTCGGCCAGATTATTGGCATCGCAACCCAGTTTATTGGTCTGCTCCATAAGCCCCTTAATCATCTGTTCCATCTTGGATGAGGTCTCTATTCCACTCTTTTTGCTCTCGGCAACCTCGTTCTTGAAACTATCCAACTTCTCGCGCAAGGGGAGCAAAAGTTTATCTAAACTCTCCTTATTCACTTCGTGCATCCCCTGCGACTTACGCTCCAATATATCATTCGCAAGTTTCTCAAACTCAGCCTTCATGGTGGCCATACGCTTCTCGAACTGGCTCTCCTGCTCGGCACGCATCTTCTCGTAATTCTCCTTCTCAGCCTGTCTTAACTCTTGCTGTGTTTTTTCGAGCGAGGCATATCTTTCACGCTCGGCACTAAGTTTAGAGTTGCTCATTGCCCTCTCCGACTCTAACTGCAGCTCAGACTCACGCCTCTGAGCCTCAAGTTGCAACTCAGACTCACTGCGCAACTGCTCCAAACGAAGCTCCGCCTCGTTTCGCTGCTGCTCAAGGCGCATCTCGCTCTCGTTCCGCAAACGCCCCAACATCATTTCAGACTCGCTCCGTTGCTGCTCCAACTGCGACTCCAACTCATTGATTTTAATCTGAAATTCAGCCTCCTGCCGAATCTTCTCGGCACCACTCCGCGCCTTACCCCTTAAAGCCACTATCAACATGACAACTGCACCAACCGCAACAGCTGCCAAAACTATCGTCAATACATCCATCGCCCAAAAACTTTAACCCAACAAAGATAATCTATTTCACGGTCATTTCATAGATTTTTTATCTACTTTCCAGTATCCTGATGTAGGTGTAAGAGGTATCCATTCTATATCATAAGACTCTCTAAGCAAATTAAGATCTCGTCTTATTGTTCGAGGTGCAACTTTAAAAATTGAAGCTAACTCATCGGTTGTTATGTATTTATTAGACAAAATTATTGTTAACTCATCTTTTATTCTTGCTTCTACTTTATTCGGGGTGACATTCGGGGTGACATTCGGGGTGACATTCGGGGTGACACCTTTTCTCCATATAACAACTCGACCCTCATCCTCAAAATAAAACTCAGGAGTCTTAAGCCCCATTGCCTCACATTTCGTTACCAAATCTATGGTGCCAGTACCTAAACTTTCAATATAACCGGCAAGATACATTGGATAAGCTAATATAGGATTTACAGGTATTGACTTATGAATTTTAACAATCTTCTCTATTGTCATTCCATAAGGCAACCCGCCAGGACTCCAAACCTCTAGTCTATCACGGAATAACATCACCTGAACACTTGCATTGTTATTATATGCCCTATGTACACAAGCATTTACAATAGCTTCTGTTACAGCCTCTACTGGAATTTCATATTCTATATCAACCTGTGCCGAATTGCTTCGCGTACCAACTGACACGTCAATATGACTCATAACAAAGCCTACAGCTTGATCTATTAGTTCCAATAACCCACCTCTGAATATTTGATAATAAGGAACCGGTTTTTGAACTGTGTAGCCATAAAATTGAGCACATTTTATCTCACTCGTAGAAAAGAAATATTGTGGACGCTTTCCAAAAAGTAATAATGACGCATTTGTCAAACAACCATTATCTGACATAAGATTTAAATGTCGTAAGATATTTGAAACTCCATCTTCTATCTTTAGTGGAAAATTTCTTTTGTTTCTGGCTAACAATACAAACTTTTCAACCTTATCATAATCTATCTCATCCATGGTTACATCATTATTAAAAGTAGCGTCCCAGGGAACAACTCTTAGATATTCATTTGCTTCAAGATAATTAACAAGAGAAGCATATATTCCGGTTCTAAGAGAATCAAAATCTTCAAAAGATTTTCTTACGACACTATTTTCAATCTTGTGAATAAATGCAACCTCCTTAGGATGACGTTCAGCACACGATTTTATGAATACAAGACGATGACATTTATGTTCTGTTGCTACATCAAATTCGTGTTCTGTAGGAGAAATACCATAAGAATCTTCGTAACCATAATCCTTTCCACATATTCCTATATATATTTCACATTGAGCAACATGAGACAAATATGCAGTTCGAGCATTCATATCACAGGCAGGTAACTCCTCAAATATAAAAGGCTGAAAAAATTTACACAATAGAGAATCCTCACGTAAATATTTACAAAGAGCTATTCTTTCTTGGGCAAACTCTTTCTGCACACTACTAATAAACACTTTAATCATAACAATTATTTTAATCCAAAAATCAATTTACAATATTAATATTATTTTAAATAAATTACAAATACAGACTCCTAGATCATAAAATTATTTTAAGATAATCTATTTCACGTTTTTTTCATAGCGACGCACGAACCACACCATGCTGATAATCGACAAAACTGCGAAAAAGGCGCCAATCAAGGCAGAATAAGAATAGGGATCAGGCACATTATAATGCTCAGGCAAACCGCCAAGATATGCCCCCAAAGCATTACCAAAATTAAAGGCAATCTGAATACCTGCACCACCCATCAGCGCTGCCCCATAAGAGTATCTGATAATCAAAAGCTGCTGCGGACATGAAAGAGCAAATTGCCCCGAATAACACATAATCATAGCCATCACCATAATCACCGCATAATAAGAGTAGAAATGTATCAGAATTGTACCGACAAAAATCAAACCTCCCGAAAAAGCGGCTGCACGTCCCGGAGTAAACTTATCGGAAAAACGCCCTGAAAGCAAATTACCTGCAACCATAGCCATACCTGCAACAACCATCAAAGGTGTAAGCATCTCGGAACTGAACCCTGCATTAATGGTAAGAATAGGTCGAATATAACTCGACACACTAAACACCGCAATGCTTCCACAGAATGTACCCACAAGAATCAGCCACGCCCCAAGGTGCTTAAACATACGGAATTGGCTTCTAAAACCGGTATCCTCCATTGCCGGAATAAAGGGTACCCACTTATGCAAAACACAGATAGTCAACACACTGCAAGCAGCCGCAAGCAAAAAGGTATAACGCCATGAAACCCAAACACTAAGAGCAGTTCCAAGAGGCACTCCAATCACATTTGCAATAGTCATTCCTGCAATCATGATGCTCACCGCCTGAGTCTCCTTACCCTTCACAGCCAACTGTCCGGCAACAATACTTGCCACACCGAAATAGGCCCCATGTGGAAGTCCCGAAATCAAACGGGCCATTAACAGAAATATATAGTTGGGCGAGGCTGCAGCCATCAAATTTCCTACAGCCATTACCACTGCCAATAAAATCAAGATTCTCTTCAACGGCATTCTTCTGATTGCCAACAACAATGGTGCTCCAATACAAACACCCAAAGCATAGGCCGAAATCAAATGTCCTGCCTGCGGAATTGTAACACTCAAATCATTTGCAACATCGGTAAGGATACCCATCATCACAAACTCTGCAATTCCCAAAACCAGCGTTCCAAACGCCAATGCCACCAAACTCTTCATCATAAAATCTTAATTTTTCACTTCTTAACCTTGGTACAACTCGCCCCACTCACTTCGCATAATTAACCAATCACAAAATTATTAAAACAAATGAAACATGCCCCGAAATAAAAATATAAGTAGAGTTAAAAAGCGAACAATCGTTTGCAAACATCGTAAAAAGAGTCGATTACTAACCAAAAAAAATAAAAACATGAAACATGAGTATGAATTAGTTCCATTCTATTCATCAATCTTCGATGACTTCTTTGGAACAAAATGGGAAACCCCAACCACCACCGAGCGTAAAAAAATTCCTGCAATGAACATCCATGAAGATGAAAAAGAGCTTAAAATAGATCTTCGTGTTCCGGGAATCAAGAAAGAGAATATCCACGTCTCTTACGAAAACGGCTATCTCACAATTTCGGGTCAATGCGACAAAGAGTGCAAAGAGAAGGAGTGTAAGGATAAGGAGTGCAAAAGCGATAAAAAGTATCTGCGCCGTGAGTTCTGCTGTTGTTCATTCGAGCGCACAATCTCAATCTCGGAGGATCATTACATGGTAACCGAGGCAAAGGCCGAGTACAAAGATGGCATTTTGCGTTTGTGCATTCCAAAGGTAGAGGAGAAGAAGAGCCAGCCAACCAAAATTGAAATCATGTAAAATCAGCCCTAAAAAATAAGCTGAACTCTATCGGTCAGAACCGACCAAAAAAATCAACAGAGCCGAGATTAACCCCTCGGCTCTAATCATGTTTTATTCCTAATTATTCACTCCTAACTGGTCACTATTCATAATTGCATTCGGCTTGCACATAACCCTATATGCAACTTTCACCATTTTTTGTTCGCCATTGCTTCGCAATGACGCAAAATCGGCGGCGCCTCAGCAGAAAGCAAATAAATTTGCTTTCTGCATTCGGCTTGCACGATTTTTCCTAATTATTTTGTATCTTCGTGAGTTGAATCAATAGAAGAAACAAGATGGCAATCATAAAAAAACTCAACGGTGTGGCTCCGCAATTCGGAGAAAACTGCTTTCTTGCTGATAATGCGGCAATTATAGGCAGCGTGACAATGGGAAATGACTGTAGCATTTGGTTTGGAGCGGTGCTTCGTGGCGATGTAAACACTATCACTATCGGTAACAAAGTGAACATTCAGGACAACGCAACAATCCATGCAACATATAAAACCTGCCCCACGGTAATTGGAAACAATGTTTCAATTGCCCACAATGCAGTAATTCACGGATGTACAATTCACGACAATGTGCTAATCGGAATGGGTGCCGTGGTGCTTGACAAGGCCGAGGTTCAGAGCAACACTATCATTGCAGCGGGAAGCGTTGTGACAAAAGGAACCGTTGTTGAATCCGGTTGGGTATATTCCGGTTGTCCTGCAAGAAAGATGAAGGAGTTGGGTCCTGAGCTTTTGAAAGGCGAGGTTGAACGCATTGTAAATGCCTACAACATGTATGCCGGTTGGTACAAGGATTCAGAGAACATTGAAGAGTAACAGCAAAAGGAAACAATATGAAAACAATGGTATCTCCATCTCTGTTGGCTGCCGATTACAGATGTCTCGGCAAAGAGATTGATATGATTAACAATAGCAATGCAGATTGGCTGCACTGCGACATTATGGATGGTGTATTTGTACCGAACATCTCATTCGGATTTTCGGTATTGGACCCTGTGGGCCAAATTTGCAAAAAGCCATTGGATGTACACCTCATGATTGTCAATCCCGACAACTACATAGATTTGTGCAAAAATGCAGGCGCAGAGTGGCTGACAGTTCATTACGAGGCCTGTACGCACCTTCACAGAACAATCCAGCAGATCAAAAGCAAAGGCATGAAGGCCGGAGTTGCCCTTAACCCTGCCACACCGGTGAATGTACTTGAAGACATTCTCCACGACTGCGACATGGTGCTTATCATGAGCGTAAATCCGGGATTCGGAGGTCAGAAATTCATTCGCCACTCGCTCGAAAAGATCAAAAAGTTAAAGAGTATGATTAATGAGCGAGGCAGCAACACTTTAATCCAGGTGGATGGAGGTGTAAACTTGCAGACAGGAAAAGAGCTTATCGATGCCGGAGCCGACGTTTTGGTTGCAGGAAGTTTTGTATTCAAGGCCGAGAATCCTGCCCTTGCCATTGACGGATTGAAAAACTTGTAAGAATCTGTTGAAATGGAGAAACCGGAAATAATTATCGAGGTTAAAAACGGAGGAGTAAAGCATCAGGATACTCCTGTACTTACCAAAGTTAACTTGACTGTTTACAAGGGAGAATTGGTCTATCTTACAGGTAAGGTTGGAAGCGGTAAAAGCTCCTTTCTCAGAATGTTATATGCCGATCTTCCACTTGAATATGGTCACGCTACCGTTGTAGGATTTGATTTGAAAAAGATTAAGCGTAGCAAAATTCCAATGCTGCGTAGAAAGTGCGGAATTGCCTTCCAGGATTTCAAGCTCCTTACCGATAGAAGTGTTGCCGAGAACCTTCGTTTTGTTCTTCATGCAACAGGCTGGAAAAAAAGCAGTATCGAACCACGAGTTGACGAGGTACTGAAGAGTGTCGGCATGGAACATGCAAAAGATAAAATGCCATACCAACTATCAGGAGGTGAACAGAAACGCGTGGTAATAGCACGTGCTCTGCTCAATAATCCCGAATTGATTATTGCCGACGAGCCAACCGCAAACCTCGATAACGAAACCGCCCGCGACATTATGTCGATCTTCAAGGAGATTCAAAAGAGTGGCACCACCCTGATTATTGCAACCCACCAGACCGATATTCTTGAGGAGTTCCCGGGACGTGTAATTTTGTGTCGCGATAACACCTTGATTGATGTTCAAAACGAAAATGCAAAGCTTGAATTAACTCTCGATTTTGATCAATAAACATGTATCAAGAGTACCAGACACGTCTTCTTCCAAAGCAACTTGCCGAAGAGCCCGAACTATATTCTGTTGCGGCAAAACTTACGGGAGTATCAAAAAGCAGAGTTGTACACGTTGATATTGTAAAACGCTCTATCGATGCCCGCCACACCCCTGTTATGCTCAATTTGACCTTAGGTATCCACATCGATCAGGTTGAACTTCCCGAACCGCAATTCAAGGCAGAATACAAGAATGTTTCTCAGGCGCAAAGCGCAGTTGTGGTTGGTGCAGGGCCGGCAGGACTATTCGCTGCCCTATCGCTCATTGAGCATGGAATAAAGCCCATTGTTTTAGAGCGAGGAAAGTGTGTAGAGGATCGCAAAAAGGATTTGGCCGCACTCTATAAAACAGGCATTGTAAACCCCGACTCCAACTTCGGTTTTGGCGAGGGAGGAGCCGGAACATTTTCGGATGGCAAGCTCTTCACCCGTTCAAAAAAACGCGGTAATGTTCGCCGTGCCTTAGAGATATTGGTGTATCACGGAGCCCAGGAGAATATTTTGACCGATGCCCATCCGCACATAGGAACCGACAAACTGCCCCACGTCATTTCAAATATGCGTAAATGCATTGAAAAGTTTGGAGGCGAGGTTCACTTCAACTGCAAAATGGATGGGCTGCTGCTCCACAATAACCATGTTTGCGGAGTAACTGCCGCAGGCAAAGAGTTCAAGACCAATGCAGTCATCCTGGCCACAGGCCACTCTGCACGCGATATTTACCGCATGCTCCACGCAACGGGAATTTACATTGAGCCCAAGGACTTTGCCGTAGGAATGCGCTTAGAACATCCTCAGCATGAAATAGATATAATGCAGTATCATACCTCCGACGGGCGAGGCCTCTATTTGCCGGCTGCCGAGTACTCGTTTGTCACAAACATCTGCGGCCGCGGTGTATATTCATTCTGCATGTGCCCCGGAGGAGTGGTGGTTCCTGCGGCTACAAATGCCAACCAGCAAGTGGTCAATGGAATGTCCTCGTCCGCAAGAAATACCCCATGGGCAAACTCGGCAATGGTAACACAGGTAGGCAAGGAGGAGCTTGAACTAATGAACCATACAGGCCTTTTTGCAGGCATGGAGTTCCAGGAGAAACTTGAAAATCTTGCATACGAAAAGGCCGGTGGCAAACTTTATGCCCCGGCACAAAAGTTGGTCGATTTTATAAACCGACGTGAAAGCACTTCATTCCCCAAAACATCGTACAAACCGGGAATTGTGGCGTCGGATATGCATAAATGGTTCCCGGAACCGCTGAATAACCGCCTCAGCGAAGGTTTAAATCAGTTCGGACGCAAGGCAAAAGGATTCATGTCGCAAAACGCTGTTCTTTTGGGAGTTGAAACAAGAACCTCCTCGCCCATCAGAATTCCACGAGACCCGAACACCCTGCAACACCCCGACATTATCGGGCTTTACCCATGCGGAGAAGGAGCGGGATTTGCAGGGGGAATCATATCTGCCGCAATGGATGGAGAAGCGTGCGCATTAAAATTATATGAGAATGAAAAAAAAAACATCTAATTAATTGATTTTTAAAAACCAATTGTATAACTTTGCAAACGATAGCATAAAAATGTTAATTAAAAATTCTTAAGAATTATGAACAAAACTGAGTTAATCGATGCTGTTGCAGCTAAGGCAGGATTGTCAAAGGTAGATGCAAAGAAGGCTTTAGACGCTGTATTGGGTTCTATCGCTGAGGCAGTAAAGAGCGGTGACAAGGTAGCTTTGGTTGGTTTTGGAACTTTCTCTGTTTCTGAGAGAGCTGCTAGAACAGGACGTAACCCTCAGACTGGTGCAACCATTGAGATTGCAGCTAAGAAGAGTGTTAAATTCAAAGCAGGAGCAGGTCTTGAGCTATAATTGAATTGTTCAAGAGAAATAAGTGAGGCTGCCTTTCGAGTCAGCCTCGCTTGTTTTTTAAGGTTATGGTAATAATATGAAGACACGTAAAGAGAAGTTAGAGTATCTAAAGAATTTTGTATCCGACGATAAGAACGAACTGTTCGCGAAAATGATAAACCAACGTACGGACTATCTTGCCATTGTGCTTGAAGATTTATATCAATCCCACAACCAAAGTGCCGTGATGCGCTCGGCAGAGTGTTTCGGAATACAACAACTGCACGTTATTGAAAACAGGAATAAATACGATATAACCAGCACAGTTTCGCGAGGAGGCAGAAACTGGCTGACACTTGTTCGCCACAACAAAGAGAAAAACAACACCCCTGCCGCCATTGAGCAACTAAAAAAGGCAGGCTACAGAATTGTTGCCACCACTCCGCACACAAACGATGTGGATCTACCCGAATTTGACCTGAACAAAGGGCCCGCCGCATTCGTATTTGGAACCGAGTGGACCGGCATTTCCAACACCGTAATGGAGATGGCCGACGAGTATGTTAAAATACCAATGTATGGCTTTACAGAAAGCCTGAATGTAAGCGTATGCGCAGCAATCCTAATGTACGATTTGACACAGCGTTTGCGCGCAAGCAACATTCCCTGGCAACTTAGCGAAGAGAGAAAAGAGGAGGTACTTTTCGACTGGTACAAGCATGCTGTAAAGGCCTCGGACGAAATATTGGAGAGATTTGAAAATAGCGATAAATAACCATGAAAGAGTTTAACTATATAGCCGAGCAGTTTGGCGACATAAGAATTCTGCGCTACACTGTCGATGCTTTCGACTCACTCGATTTGAAAGAGAAGCTGTTCATATACCACATGAGTCAGGCGGCACTTGCAGGTCGCGATATACTGTGGGACCAGAACAATATCCACAACCTTGCCATTCGCAATATACTATGCAAAATTTGGGAAGAGTATAAGGGCAACCGTTCAAGCGAACAGTTCAAGGCATTTGAACTTTATACCAAACGTGTACTCTTCGCAAATGGTATTCACCACCACTACTCTATGGATAAATTCACGCCCGGATTCACCGAGGAGTGGCTGAAAGAGGCTTGGCAAATGGTTCAAGGCAACCCCGACGAGTTGAACCATGTTCTACAGGTAATCTTCGACAAAAAGTACATGGCAAAACGTGTTGTACTTGGCGACACACAGGATTTGATTCAGGCCTCGGCCAACAACTACTACCAAAATGTAACTCAAGCAGAGGCCGAGGAGTTCTATGCAAACATGCAAGTCAACGAATCGGAACCCATTTCAAAGGGGCTGAACAGCACATTGGTAAAACAAAACGGCAAAATATTCGAGGAGGTTTGGCGCATTGGCGGAAAATACTCAAAACAGATTGAGCAGATATGCCACCACCTTAAACAGGCAATCCCCTACGCTCACAACAATGAGCAGAAAGAGCTGCTTGAAATGCTTATCGACTACTACACCACAGGAAATCTTGAAACATTCGACCGTTTCAGTATTGCCTGGCTAAAGGAGCAGAGTGCCCCAATCGACTTTATCAACGGATTTATTGAGGTATATGGCGACCCTCTCGGCATGAAAGCAAGCTGGGAATCGGTAATCGAGATAGTTGACAAAGAGGCGTGCAAACGTACCGAAACATTGGCAGCCAACGCTGAGTGGTTCGAGCACAATGCCCCCACCGATCCCAAATACAAAAAAGAGAGCGTATCGGGAGTAACAGCCCGGGTAATGCAGGTTGCAATGCTTGGAGGAGACTGTCACCCTGCAACTCCGATTGGAATAAATCTGCCTAATGCCGAATGGATTCGCGAAAAATATGGAAGTAAATCGGTTACTCTCGACAACATTACATACGCCTACGACCAGGCCGCAAAAGCAAGCGGAGGTACACTGGAAGAGTTTGCCGCAAATCAGGCAGAGATCGACCTTTGCAAAGAGCATGGCGCACTTGGTTCAACCCTCCACACCGATCTGCATGAGTGTCTTGGCCACGGCTCAGGTCGCTTAATGCCGGGAGTTTCGGGCGAGGCCTTAAAGAGCTACGGCTCCACTATCGAAGAGGCTCGTGCCGACCTGTTTGCCCTTTACTACATAATGGATCCTAAATTGGTGGAATTGGGCCTTATTCCAAGCCTGAAGGTGGGCGAGGCTGAATATTGCAGCTATATCCGCAACGGCTTAATGGGTCAATTAACCCGCATAAAACCGGGCTGCAACCTTGAGGAGAGCCACATGCGTAACCGCCAACTTATTGCTTTATGGGCATACGAACATGGCAAGGAACAGAATGTAATAGAAAAGGTTGATAACAACGGTAAAACTGCCTTTGTCATCAACGATTTTCAGGCCCTGCGCGGCTTATTTGCCCAACTATTGGCCGAGGTTCAACGCATCAAATCCGAAGGCGACTACAGCGCTGCTGCACAATTGGTAGAGCAATATGGAGTAAAGGTTGACCAGGAGCTATTGAGCGAGGTTTTGGAGCGCTACGAAAAGTTGGGAATTGCACCATACGCCGGCTTCATCAACCCCGAATACAGTTTGGTATTTTCGGGCGAGGGCTCAAAAGAAATCATCAATGTCGCAATCTCCTACCCCGAGAACTTCATCGACCAACAACTTAAATATAACAAACGAGGCATTTAAGCCTCGTTTGTTGATTCCTTACTCCTAATTCGTAATTTGCCAATACTCATAAATAGGCTCGCCACTTTCAGTCACTCCCTCCACAACCATCAAATATCTGCTATTCTCACCCTCCTTAACTGCCGGAAAATCAAAAGAGAAACTATCTCCGCTACTCATAATTAAGTTCGGATTCCAATATCGAGTAATAACCTCGTCAATAATTGGTTTCTGCTCCTCCTTCAAATTAGTATATGTTGGCACATAGAACTGAACCTCATTCTGAGGTGCGTATGGTACAAATATCTGTTTATCCCAACTAATCTCAACACTGCTTGACATAGAATTATCTACTACTGCCCCTGCCCAGACACCATAAAAATAGCGATTATTGTGTGCTGGACTCTGACTAAACAAGTTAACCGTTGTACCCAAAATCTTAAAAGAATTCTCATTTAACATTTTAACCGGATGCATATAGTCTCCGGATTGTAAGTTCTCTGCATTATTTACCATAACCTTTTGCTTAGCCTGCTCCGCTTTCTCAGGAAAATAGTTTTTATCCGATGAGCCTTTTATCTCTCCCAACGTACCCATTCTTCCCGGTGTAATATAATTCACCCCCACCATTTTGTTTCCACCAGGAACAAAAGCAGAATTAGCAGCTTGACCTATACGTGAACCGGAAAACATTCTACTGCCATCAACTGTGTACATTAGCGGAACTCCTCCATAGTTTACAACATCGGTATAACCTTTTAAAAAGTTCATTCGTGCCTCCTTTTCCAATGAGTCCTTCATTATCATCTCGGCAGTCTTACGAGTATAACTCTTAACACTTACAGTTCCCAATGTATTGATTCGCTCTCCATTATCTGCAAATACATAATCTTTTGAGTAATTTTTGTAAAACTCATTATCAGAATTGAATACAGCAAAAGGAATTCCAATCTTATAACTCTTATATTCAGGTTTATCTATCTCTATTTGTAACCTTTTATCAAGCGAAGGCGCTTGAACAACAAATGAGGTATTTTCTTTAAAATGCAGATTATCAAAAACAAAAAATCCCAAAGAATCCGTTATTGTTGTTTCAATCATTCCGTTTGAAGATAATAAAACCACCTTTGTACCCTTTACAGTCTTGTCACCTATCAACATTTTTACTCTACCATCTACAAATTGACCTCGCTCCATATAATAGCTATTAAATATAGAGAAGCTCTCATTCAAAATACTCTCAACATTAAATCTACTCCACCCTTGTGTTAATAGCAAAGCATCCATATCCTGGTTACGAGTTTGATTCTTTTCATCAAAATAATAACCGGGATTCTCAACAAAACCCTTTAAATCACTGGTTAACAACTGAAACGCCTCAATACCACCTGAATTTATATCTATCACACCTTGGCCAACATTTACAACAGTAACCGACATGGTTGCATTGTCTCCATTTTTACTCCTATAAGATATTGAAGCCGG
>CAZMOG010000046.1:0-15123 GCA_964567845.1 uncultured Odoribacter sp.
ACATTTGTTCTTTTTTATTATACTTTATTGCCGTAATCAAAGTATTCAGGTAATTCCCCACCTAATCCTGTTTTGTTACTACAAGTGGGGTATAATTTTGTAACCGAACCCCACTGTACTTTCTATTTCTAGCTTTTAGTGGGGCGATGTACGGTAAATTAATCCTACATATATATGGATTTTCCTGATTAAGTGGGGTAAACGCCTACTTTTAGACAGCAAAACTAAAAAAGGACAGAACCCTGTGGGAATATTTTTCGCCTGACAACGTACAATTCTGTTAGAAAGTCATGGTCGAAGATTTTTTGCTACGCGAGGCTCGAAAATGCAAGCTTGTCGATGAAAGAGCCTCGCAATAAAAGCAAAAAAGCAAGAACATAGACTTTCTCAGAGTTGTAATGTTGCCAGAAAAATATTCCCACAGGGTTCTGTTCGTTCAAAGTGTTCCGTTTGCCAAGGCGTCAGCCCTACTAATCTATAATTTATTGAAGAAGTTCGTCAAATACACCACATTGGCTGGATTCTGCTGCTTGCACAAATCATAGGCTTTTCTGGCATCTTCTTCTTTTTCGAATAGACCGAACACAGTTGGTCCGCTTCCGCTCATAAGGGAATTCATGGCGCCGCAGTCTAACATAATCTGTTTAAGGGTACCGATTTCCGGATAAGCAGGAATGGTTACGGTTTCTAATACATTTTCAAGGCGGTTAGCTACGCCCGCAATACTACCTTCCTTGATTGCCTCTACCATACCGTCAATATCTGGGTGATTTTCTAATTCGTTTGCTTTTAAATTTTCGTATACGAACTTAGTGGAAACGTGAACCGGTGGTTTGGCAATCAATACATGGCATTGAGGTGTTGGTGGGAGAGGGGTAAGAATTTCCCCGATTCCCTCTGAAAGTGCAGTACCGCGAAGAATGCAGTAAGGTACGTCAGCACCTAAAGTAACACCGTATTCCATTAAAGTCTGCTGGGATAATCTTAAATCAAATAACTGATTCATTCCGACTAAGGCAGCAGCACAGTCTGTACTTCCACCAGCCATACCGGCAGCAACCGGAATATGTTTTTCTAAATGAACCGATACACCAGAAGTAATCTGATGTTTGTCCTTGATTAATTTAATTGCTTTGTATACCAAGTTATTTTCGTCAATTGGCAAGAAGGAAAGGTTTGTAGTTAACACAATCTTATCTTCATTCAGTAATTTCATGGTGAGCTTGTCGTACATATTGATAGTCTGCATAATCATGCGAACTTCGTGATAGCCGTCTTCCCTTTTGCGAACAACATCCAAGCCAAGGTTAATTTTGGCGTAGGCATTTAATTTTAAAGTAGTCATAGCAGTCTCCTATGGTGTGTATTCTTTTCAACAAGTATATACTTATAGTATAGGGTTTTTACTAATTGGTGTAAAGTCCCTTATTTTGCTATTAAAATACATTTTAGTAATTTGGATGTAAAGACTCTATAGATAAAATCAATCCTTTCTCGGCTCTTATTGAAAATTTCACTACTCATTGACCTTGGTGGATTTGTGGTGCTATACTCGTTATGCTTATGCAATCAATGCAGAGTATTTAGTAACTGTAAACAAAAATAAAATACACAGAGGAGAACTAATAATGAAGAAAATTTTAGCATTAGCATTAAGTGCTGTTATGGTTATTGGAAGTTTAACAGCCTGCAACAGCGACGCTAACAACACAAGCAGCAACACAACTGTTACAGCACCGGCAGAAGATGTTGCAATGCAGTACATGACAGTAGAAGACGCAGCAGCAGTTGTAGGCGCAGAAGGATATGTATTCTTCGACGTTCGTAAGGCAGCTGACTATGCAACAGCTCACATCCCAGGAGCTTTATCCATCGATATGGATGCAGCTAAAAATGGTGATTTCGAAGCTGGTGTTGCTACAATGGAACCAGCAATCCAGGATTTATCTGATAACATCATTCTTGTATGCTACTCAGGAAAATCTTATGCACAGGCATCTACAAATGTATTATCCGCTTTAGGATATGATATGACTAAAGTTTATACATTAGAAGGTGGTTTCACAGCTTGGACTGAAAACTTCCCATCTGACGTAGAAGTATCTGCAGAAATCGTTGCTCCAGCAAGTGATGTAGCAATGCAGTTTATGACAGCAGAAGAAGCAGTAGCAGTAGTAGGAGCAGAAGGTTATACATTCTTTGACGTTCGTAAAGCAGAAGATTACAAAGCAGCTCACATTCCAGGATCTTTAGGATATGACATGGATGCAGCTAAAAATGGCGATTTCAATGCAGGTGTTGCTACAATGCAGGTTGCTCTTCGCGACATGGATGACACATTAATCCTTGTATGCTATTCAGGAAAATCTTACGCACAGGCAACAACAAATGTATTATCAGCATTAGGCTATGATATGTCTAAGGTATACACATTAGAAGGTGGTTTTGGACAGTGGACAAAAGTATATCCATCTAATGTAGAAGTAGATGCAGAAATCGTTGCTCCAGCAAGTGATGTTGCAATGCAGTATATCACAGTAGAAGATGCAGCAGCAGTAGTTGGAACAGAAGATTATGTATTCTTTGATGTTCGTAAAGCAGAAGATTATACAGCAGGACACATCCCAGGTGCAGTATCTCAAGATATGGATGCAGCTAAAAATGGCGATTTCAACGCTGGTGTAGGCGTTATGAAAATGGCTACTCGTGATTTAGATGCTAACATCGTAGTAATCTGTTACTCAGGAAAATCTTACGCACAGGCAACAACAAACGTATTATCCGCATTAGGATATGATATGACTAAAGTATATACATTAGAAGGTGGTTTCACAGCTTGGTCTGAAACATACCCAGAAAATGTAACTACAGAATAAGAAAATAATCAATCAGATTGATGATAATATTTAGATTTATATAGTATAATCAAAACAGGCGTGAGGATATCTCACGCCTGATTTAGCAAACAGCATATTGAGAAAAATTCTCAAGAAAGGATATCAATATGAAAAAACGTGTATTAGCTCTTTTAATGGCAATGGTTATGACATGTTCTTTAGTGGCATGTGGTTCTGGCGAAAACACACAGGAAAGTGAGCAGAGTCAGACAAGTACAGAACAGCAGACAGAGTCAGCAGATGTTACTAAAGATGTAACAGAAATGACTTTTGATGAAATGAAAGAAGCAGCAAAAGGAACAACAGTAACTTTCTATGGCTGGGGTGGAGACGAAAATCTCAATCAGTGGTTAGACAATGTATTTGCTCCTACTATGAAAGAAAAATATGACATTACAATGGAACGTGTGCCAATGGATATTGACCAGATTTTAAGCCAGTTATCCGGAGAAATTCAGGCTGGTGCAGAAGATGGAAGTATTGATATGATCTGGATTAACGGAGAAAACTTCCAGTCTGCAAAAGAAAACAATATGCTTTTTGGACCTTTTACAGAGAAGCTTCCAAACTTCCAGTCTTATGTAGATGCAACACATGAGGATAATACATTAGACTTTGCTTATCCAATTGAAGGATATGAAGCTCCTTATGGAAAAGCACAGGTAGTATTTATTGCAGATTCTGCAGTTACTCCGGAAGTACCAACAAGTGCAGAAGAATTAATGGAATTTGTAAAGAAATATCCTGGTAAGGTAACTTATCCGGCACTTCCGGATTTTACAGGAAGCGTATTTGTAAGAAGCATTATTTACGAAATCTGTGGATACGAACAGTTCTTAACAATGGAAGCAGATAAAGAGACAGTGAAGGCTGCCATTGAACCGGCTTTAGAATATTTAAGAGAGTTAAATCCATACCTTTGGAACAAAGGACAGACTTTCCCGGAATCTTCCACAACTTTGGATAATATGTTTACAGACGGTGAAGTAGTGTTAAACGTAACTTATGAAGCTTATGCAACAGCTGTTAAAATTGCAGATGGAACATACACAGACACTACAATTACATTCCAGTTTGACAAAGGAACAATTGGTAATACAAACTTTATGGCAATTGCTGCAAACTCTGGAAATAAAGCAGGTGCCATGGTTGCAATTAACGAGATGTTATCACCAGAAATGCAGGCATCCCGTTATCAGGAATTAAAAGCAATTCCTGTACTGGATAACAGCAAACTTTCTGATGAACAGAAGGCATTGTTTGATACGGTAGAATTAGGAAAAGGAACCATTCCACAGGATGAACTTCTTTCTAAACGTTTACCGGAAATGCCGGCTGAATTAGTACCAATTATTGAGGAAATCTGGTTAGAAGAAGTTGTAGGTAAATAATGGGAGACAAAAAAAGAATTTCTGACCCGGAGGTCTTAGGAGACAATAATGCGTAAAAAAATAGTGCCTTATGTACTTTTGATACCGCAGATATTATTGACAATTTTATTTATGATAGGATTATGGACTGGAATCACCCAAAGTTTAGGGGTGATTCCAGCTTTTGGCTTAGAAGAACTGACGTTACAGTATTATAAAGAGGTGCTTTCCAAACCGGATATGCTGGCGTCAGTTCTTTATAGTTTGAAGATAGCACTGGTATCAGCAACTATTGCAACAGCAGGTGGCGTGCTGGTCTGTGCTTCGCTTACCATGAATGGAAAAGCCAATGGATTTTACGGTCGTTTAATCCAGCTTCCTATTATTGTGCCTCATGTAGTAGTTGCATTATTTGTCATTAATATTTTTGCACAAAATGGAATTCTTGCCCGTCTTGTCTATGCCTTTGGTTTTATCAGTGAGCAGCAGGAATTTCCAAGAATTATTTATAGTGAAAGTGGTTTGGGGGTAATTCTTGCCTATGTGTGGAAAGAATTGCCGTTTATTGTGTATTTTATTGTTGCATTGATGGCAAATATCAATGGAAGTCTTGGGGAAGCAGCAAGAAATCTGGGAGCAGGAAAATGGCAGAGCTTCTTTAGGGTGACGCTGCCACTTTGCAGAAACACAATTTTAAGTGGATTTTTAATTATATTTGTATTTGCACTTGGAGCTTATGAGCTTCCGGTACTTTTGGGAGCAACCCTTCCGAAAGCCCTTCCGGTACTGGCATATCACCAGTACATTCATCCGAATTTACAAAACAGACCATATGCCATGGCTCTAAATGGTATTATAATTATTATATCTATGATTAGTGCATTGATTTATTATATATTAATGGAGAGAAACTGGAAGGAAAGCAAAAACTGATAAATCATATATTGTAATTTTGGGGTCTGGAATTTGTGCCTGAGCACAAATTCAGGTTTGAATTGAGAGGTGAAAACATGAAGCGTGGTGGAAAATACTTATTTCTTCTGGTGCCTGTTATTTTGTTCCCCATGTTGATAACTGTAGTCTGGATTTTTACAGAGCGTTGGCCGTGGCCGAATTTACTGCCACAGGTATTTTCGTTGAGAGCAGTCAGTGAAATCTGGGGGAGAAAAGAACAGCTTATTTCCATGCTGTTATCCAGCATTGAAATTTCTACGATTGTGGGAATTCTGTCTATTATAATTGGAGTAATGACAGCAAGAGCACTTACCTGTTATGAGTTTCTGGGAAAAAGAGTCATGCACTTTTTTACCATTCTTCCATTTATGGTGCCTGCAACCGTTTTTGCTATGGGGGTTCAGGTAACATTTATAAAAATGGGGCTGAATAATACCATTACAGGTGTTGTGGTTGCTCATTTAATCTGCTCTCTTCCGTATGCAGTGCGGTTAATCATAGATGGAATGGAAGCCTTGGGAACCGGATTTGAAGAACAGGCAAGAGTCTTGGGTGCAGGAGCAGGAAAAGCATTTTTTAAGACAACTCTGCCACTGCTTAGTCCGGTATTGGTATCGGCACTCTGTATGGCTTATGTAGTATCCTTTAGCCAGTATTTTCTTACGCTGTTAATTGGTGGCGGCAAAGTAAAGACCTTTACAATTGTTATGGTTCCGTACTTACAGAGTGGGGACAGAAATATTGCATGTATTTATAGTGGATTATTTTTAATTGTTACAATGGTAGTATTCCTACTGTTTGAAAAGATAGCAAAAGTTTGGAATGATGAGACTGATGATGCATTTTATGGATAGCTAAGCATGTCCTTAATTTTAAATTGAAATGTTGTGAACACAGCAGATTGTGAGGAAAAATGGAATTAAGTATTGATAACCTGAAAGTAAAATTACAAAAAGAAGAAATTCTTCATGGAATCAATTTAAAAATAGAAGATGGAAGCTTTGTATCCCTGTTAGGGGCTTCTGGTTGTGGAAAAACAACGCTGTTAAAAAGTATTGCAGGGCTTCTGGAAATTGAATCCGGTGATATCAAAATGGATGGAAATTCCATTGTCAAAATGTTGCCGGAAAAAAGAGGAACAGTCATTGTTTTTCAGGATTTACGTTTGTTTCCGCATATGACAGTGGAACAAAATATCTGCTTTCCAATGGAACTTCAAAAAGTTTCCAAAGAGAAACAGAAAGAAACTGTGGTAAGACTTTTAGAAGATGTGCGTCTTGCGGGGTATGAGAAAAGAAAAATCCGTCAGCTGTCTGGTGGTCAGAGGCAGCGAGTGGCACTGGCAAGAGCACTGGCAGCTAATCCAAAAATTTTACTTTTAGATGAGCCGTTTTCGGGACTGGATGAGCAGCTTCGTCTGGAAATGGGAGAATTGGTAAAGCGTCTTCATAAGGAATGGAAGATTACAACTGTTCTCGTAACCCATGATAAAAGAGAAGCTTTGCAGATGTCTGATAAAATTGCCCTTATGAGTCAGGGAAATGTGTTGCAGTACGATACGCCGGAAAAGATATTTTATCATCCAATATCCAAAGAAGTGGCAGATTATTTTGGAAAAGCTAATTATGTAAAAACAACCATTGAGAATAAAGAAGTACAGGCGATGATAAGGCCATTTGCAGTACGGCTGAAAAAAGTGGATAACTCTCAAGAAAAAGAAAAGAATTGTGGAAAAATCACAGATATTTCTTTTATGGGTGATATGGCAGAGGTTGTAGTTGAGACAGAAAACGGATCTATTTTAAGTCTTATGCGTTATGAAGAACTATTAGAAAAAGGGCTGGAAAAGGGCTGTGAAGCAGTAATTGCAATCAACGAGAAAAATGTTGTGTTTTTTGAAATATAGCAGGAGCAAGGAGGTATACACTTATGAAAAAGGTAATATTAGATTGTGATATGACAATGGGTGTAAATGGCTGTGACGTAGATGACGGGTTGGCAATGATGTATTTGCTGGGAAGTCCGGAGGTGGAGTTTATGGGATTGACTGCCACCTATGGTAATAATCGTCTGGATGTAGTAGTGGAGACTATGAAAACCGTTCTTTCTGAGATAAAACGACCAGATATCATTGTAAAAAAAGGCGGTGCCAAGGCTGGAGAATATGACAGTGAAGCTGCTGAGTTTCTGGCTGAAATGGCAAACCGTTATCCGGGCGAAATCTCTGTTTTGGCAACAGGTTCTCTTACTAATTTAAGAGGAGCTTATGAAAAGGATAATACCTTTTTTGAGAAAATAAAAGAAATTGTACTGATGGGTGGAATTACAGAAACCTTAGTGTTTGAGAAAAATATTATGGATGAGCTTAATTTCTCCTGTGATCCCCTTGCTACTTACACCGTTCTTACAAAAGGAAAGAATGTATCAACCATGACAGGAAATAACTGTCTCAAGGTATTATTTACCAGAGATGAGTATCAGCAGTTTTTCCGCAGTGGGAATCCTGCAGCAGAGTATATCCGCTGGAAAACAGATTACTGGTTTGATAACAATGACGATGATTATGGTATCAAAGGTTTTTATAATTGGGATGTAACATCGGCAGTGTATCTGGTTCATCCGGAAATCTTCAGTGACCATAAAGAAAAGCTTTTAGTTTCTGAGGAAGATTTAAAACGCGGATATCTGCGTAAAGATGAAGTGGGAAACTGTATCTGTAATCTGCCGGAAATTGAAAAAGAGCAGGAATTCAGAGAAACCATTTACAATACATGGATGAATGTACCTATGTAAAGATACCAGGGTCAAAAGTCTAAAACCACGCTGTGCATACACCACGATATCCGAATATTGGGCAGGATTGCGGGAGTGCAAAGCACGGAGCAATCCGTTAGGTATACTTTTCCAAAATCTGTTCATACTTATAGACACTATAAGCGGAAAGGACATTCCAAAGAATTTTAGATGTCATATGAAAACATATGGGAAATGAGTTCACGGAAAACAGGTTTTGGAAAATGAATTACATAAACAAGAATAGTGAAATAAGTAAGAATATCAACAAAGAATCAGTAATAAATATAATAGGAATAATCATATTAGCAGGACTTCTTCTGGTCAGTGCAGGTTTGGAAAGAGAACAGCAGGTGAGTGCAGTTTCTTACCAAGAGCAGATTGCAGGGGAAGTCCTGCGCTTTCATGTTATTGCCAATAGTGACAGTGAAGAAGACCAGATGCTTAAATTAAAGGTAAAAGAAGAAGTGCTTGAGGTAGTCCGTCCAATGCTTGAGGGGGCGGATAGTAGGGAAACGGCAGAAGAGATTCTTCAAAGAAATATGGAAGAAATTGAGGCGGCAGCGGACAAAGTGATTATGGAAGAGGGATATACTTATAAAAGTGAAGGAGTACTTGGAAAGACTATATTTCCGTTAAAACAGTATGGTGATATGGTATTTCCGGCCGGAGAATATGAGGCGTTTCGAATTCTCCTTGGTGAAGCAAAGGGTAAAAACTGGTGGTGCGTGATGTTTCCAACTCTTTGCTATGTGGATGAGGCTTATGATGTGATTACAGAAGAGAACAAAGAGCAGTTTCAGGAGATTTTGACAGAAGAAGAGTACAACAGCCTCTTAATGACCATGGAGCAGACAGGAGAAGAATCGACAGAGGGTGATAAAGAAATAAAGGTGTTTTACAAAATGAAATCCCTCATCTGGTTAAATAAAATGATTGATTATTTTTCAAAATAAGACTATACTACAATAGAATAATTGTGTAATTTAACGTGTGTCCATGACACAACGAAAACTCCGCGATGTCAGGTATCGTAAGTCGTTTTCGTGTGTATCATGAACACACTATAATAAAGGGAGTGAAGGTTGATATGAACAAAAAGACAATTGCGATATTATTTGGTGGACAGTCCTCTGAACATGAGGTTTCCTGTGTTTCAGCAGCAACGATTATTTCCAATATTGATGATAATAAATACGAAAAGCTTTTAATTGGTATTACCAAAGAAGGTAAATGGTTAAAGGTTAATTCAGTGGAAGACATTCTGTCCGGTAAGTGGAGAGAAAGTAAGACAACAGCTGTTATTTCTCCGGATGCAACCCAGAGGGGCGTGCTTTTCATGGATGAAGATAACAATACAACTTTGGTTCATGTTGATGTGGTATTCCCGGCTCTTCATGGACTTTGTGGTGAAGATGGGACCATGCAGGGGTTATTAGAGCTTGCTAAGATTCCGTATGTAGGCTGTGGCGTGCTCGCATCGTCTGTATCTATGGATAAGTTATATACTAAGATTGTAGTAGATACCTTACATATTCGTCAGGCAAGCTACGTGCCTGTATTAAAATACCAGCTTTCTGATATGGGAGCAGTGCTCGACCGAGTAGAAGCGAAGCTTGCTTATCCGGTGTTTGTAAAGCCATCTAATGCAGGGTCTTCTTGTGGTGTTTCTAAGGCGTCCGACCGTGCAGAACTTGAAAAGGCACTTCTTGGAGCGGCAGAACATGACAGAAAGATTTTAGTAGAAGAAACTATTGTAGGAAGAGAAGTAGAATGTGCTGTACTTGGTGGTCGTGCCGATGTAAAGGCTACCGGTATTGGAGAAATTCTTGCGGCAGCAGACTTCTATGATTACGATGCGAAGTATAACAATGCAGAATCTAAGACTGTAATTGATCCAGAGCTTCCAGAAGGCGTTGCAGAGGAAATTGCAAAGAATGCAGTAGAGATTTTCCGTGCAGTAGATGGATTTGGACTTTCCAGAGTAGATTTCTTCGTAGAAAATGGAACAAACGAAGTAGTATTTAATGAAATCAATACACTTCCGGGATTCACTTCTATTAGCATGTATCCAATGCTTTGGGCAGCAAAGGGTCTGGATAAGAAGGAATTAGTAGAAGAATTAATTGAACTTGCATATACAAGATAAGATAAATAAGCTTGTAAAAAGCTTGGAGTGGAGGAAATGCTATGGCAAATAAGGCTCCGATAGGCGTATTTGATTCAGGTGTGGGCGGACTTACCGTTGCAAGAGAAATCATGCGTCAGATGCCGGAAGAGAGAATCGTATATTTTGGAGATACCGCCAGAGTTCCTTATGGAAGCAAATCTAAGGATACAATTATTGGTTTCTCCAGACAGATTGCCAAGTTTTTGCAGACAAAGGACGTAAAAGCTATTGTTATTGCCTGCAATACAGCTACAGCTTTTGCTTTAGAGACACTTCAGAAAGAATTTGATATTCCGGTGATTGGAGTGGTAAAGCCGGGAGCAAATGTGGCAGCAGAAGTAACGAAGAATGGAAGAATTGGTGTTATTGGAACCAAGGGAACTATCAACAGTAATATTTATACCGAATATCTCCATGAACTGAATCCGGAGTTACAGGTCTTTCCAAGGGCTTGTCCATTATTCGTACCATTGGTAGAAGAAGGCTGGATTTATGATTCTGTGACAATTGAGGTGGCAGAACGCTATTTTAGTGAGTTGAAGGGCTATGGAATTGATACGTTGGTACTTGGGTGTACCCATTATCCGTTGATTCGTCATGTGTTACAGAAAATTATCGGTGAAGACGTTACCTTGGTAAATCCTGCTTATGAAACAGCGAGAAGATTAAAGCAGGTATTAGCAGAAAATGATTTGATTTCAGATAAGCTGGAAGGTGAGCATCTGTTTTATGTAAGTGATGGCGCACAGGCATTTAAGACATTTGCCAATTCTATTTTGCCATGTAAGGTTCAGGAAACCAGTGATATTAATATTGAGAATTATTAAAAACAAAGGATAGAATTATGAATCAAGATATATTAGTAGCCATTGCGGGTCTGCAATATGAAGTAGATGCAGAAGAAGCGGTAGAAGTGATTTCTCCGGGGAAATATCGTAAGATTGATAATACCCATTATATTTCCTATGAAGAAACCGTGGCGGCAGATGAGGAAGTAGAAGGTGGAGTAAGTAAGAATCTGCTGAAGATTTCTCCGGATTTTGTAGAACTGTCGAAGAAGGGCTTCAGCAATGTAACTATGGTGTTTGAGACTGGAAAGAAAACAGTTACTTATTATAATACACCATTTGGTAATTTGTTGATTGGTATTTATACAACGGGCATTCAGATTACAGAAAAGGAAGAGGGGCTGCTTGTAAGCATCCGCTATTCTTTGGAAATGAATTACGAACATATTTCCGAATGCAATATTACAATTAAGGTAATCGACAGAGTGTAGAAGCAGACTGGAGGCGAAAAATGCGAACAATACTTGTAGGTATTTATTTAGGATTATTTTGTGTTTTAAGTATACCATTATTCGGTATGGAATTTATCATAGGAAAGTTTAATAAAAGATTGCAGGCATCAACCAGTCAGGCAATTGTTAGCAGAGCCCTTAAGGGGATTTTGTGGATTTCAGGTGTAAAGGTGGATGTGTCCGGAGTGGAGAATATTCCATTAGACGGACCAGTTTTATATGTGTCTAACCACAGAGGGATTTTTGACTTTGTACTGGCATATACAACGGTTCCTAATCTGACCGGATTTGTCAGCAAAATTGAAAATAAAAAGATTCCATTTATCCGTACCTGGATGGAGTTTATGAACTGTCTGTTCCTCGACAGAGAGAATATTAAGGAAGGTTTAAAGACTATTCTTGTTGGAATTGAAAAAATTAAAGCGGGTTATTCTATTTTCATTATGCCGGAAGGCACTCGCAACAAAGGAGAAGGCATTCTTCCATTCCATGAAGGAAGTTTTAAGCTGTCCCAGAAGACAGGCTGCCCGATTGTTCCGGTAGCCATTGCAAATACAGATGCGGCGTTTGAAAAGCATAAGCCTTGGATTACAAAGACCAATGTGGCAATTCGTTATGGCAAACCAATTTATATGGATGAATTAGATAAAGAAGACAAGAAGTTCATTGGAGCCTACTCGAGAAAGATTGTAGAGGATATGCTGGTGGAAATACAGATAAAATAATAAAAATAGAAATTTTTTATTGGCAAAGCCATATTTAGATGATATAATAAGCAAGCAGTCTGGAAGCAGGCGGTAAGCACAAAGTGCAGACTTGTCGGTAAAAGACAATAGCGATAAAGAAGTAAAGGAAATTGTGGAGGTACAAGTTGATGAATTTTAATTTTATGCCGGTTATGGCGTTATCTGGTTTTCAGATTTTTATGATTGTATTAGTAGTGGTAGTGGTAGGCGCTACAGTGGCATTATATTTCTACGGAAGCAAGATGCAGAAGAAACAGGAAGAAGCAGAAAAACAGATGCAGATAGGTGCACAGACAGTTTCTTTATTGGTAATTGATAAGAAGATTATGAAGTTAAAAGAAGCTGGTTTCCCACAGATGGTTCTTGACCAGACACCAAAATATCTTCGTGGTTCCAAAGTTCCGGTTGTAAAAGCAAAAATCGGACCAAAGATTATGACATTAATGTGCGACAACAACGCATTTGAAGTTCTTCCAGTTAAGAAGGAAGTTAAAGTTGTTATGAATGGTATCTACATTATGGAAGTTAAAGGTGCCAGAGGTGGTCTTGAACAGAAAGAAGAAAAAGTTGGTTTCTTCAAGAGAATGGCGAACAAGTTCAAAGGCAATAAATAATTGTATTACATAAGAATGAAAATAAGTGCTTTATCAGAGGTTGATAAGGCACTTTTTGTTTCGGAACTGTTTTTTGCAGATTAGTTTATATAGAAAACGGATAGAATCAAGTGTTACAACATATAGAAGATTTTCTATAGATAAAATTTATAGAAAAGTAAAAGCTATCAAAAAATTCATTTAGACAAATTGTTAGAAAGTGATAAAATTGTAGTTGACTTATCACACATAATATAAAGTTGCAGGAGGAAATAAGTTATGAAAAAGAAATTATTAAGTCTTCTTCTTTGTGTAACTATGGCAGCAGCTGCATTATCAGCTTGCGGTGGTGGCAGCACAGAAGAAACAACTCAGACAGAAACACAGGAAACAATTGATACTGAGACAACTGAGACAGAAGAAGTTACTTCTGAGGATGTTAAGGCTGCATTAGCAGATGCAAATGCAGTTGTTCTTGATGCACGTACACAGGATGCGTATGCTGGATGGTCAACAGAAAACAACAAACTTGGCGGACACATTGATGGTGCCAGTGGATTTTCAGCAATTTGGTTCACTTGTGCATACGATGATGAAGCAAATAATGACAATCGTACACGTGAAGAACGTCTTGAAATTGCTATGGCAGAAAAAGGTATTTCTGCAGATACAAAGGTTATCGTATACGATGAAAATGGTACAGATGCAGCAGCAGTTGCTGAATATCTCATAGGAAAAGGTGTAAAAGACGTTAGTGTTTTCGATCTTGCAAACTGGGATGGAGAACTTGTTAAATATACCAATTATCAGACAATTCTTCCACCAAGTGTTGTGAAAAAACTCATTGATGGAGAAACTGTAGAAGAACTCGGAGAAGTAAATGATCTTAAAATCTTAGAATTCAGCTGGGGTGATGAAGAAGTGTCTGGTTACACAGCCGGACATGTTCCAACAGCAATTCACATCAACTCTGATGACGTTGATGATGAAAATAACATCTATATTCTTGATAAAGATGAGATTTTATTTGAAACAGTGAAAAAAGCAGGTGTTACAGTTGACAGTACAGTAGTTGTAACTGGAGAAGGATTATTCGCTTGTCACTTAGCTACAATCCTCAAATATCTTGGTGTAGAAGATGTTTACATTATGAGTGGCGGAGCAAATGGCTGGACAAACGCTGGCTATGAAGCAGAAACAGGTTCTAATACTCCGGTAGCAGTAGAAGATTTTGGAACAGATACACCTCTTAATCCAGATTACATTGATGATGTAGAAGAAGCTGTTGTATTATTAACAGATGCAAATGCACAGGTAGTAGATACTCGTGCATATAAGGAATTCACAGGCGAATCCAGTGGTTACAGTTATGTAGAAGAAGCAGGTCGTCTTAACGGAGCTATTTTTGGACAGGAAGATGGTTCTTTACAGGGTCCGGACTGTAATGGTTCATCTATGATGTACTATGAAAATATTGACGGAACAATGCGTGATGCTTCAGAAATTCTTGAAATGTGGAGCAATTCTGGTGTTGATGTTAACAAACACCTTTCCTTCTATTGTGGTGGTGGATATAGAGCTGCAGCTGTTATGTGGTATGCACAGGCTATGGGTCTTGAAAACACATCTCTCTACAATGACGGATGGGCAGGCTGGATTATTTATGAAAAAGATGCAGTAAAAGGAACTTATGAAGATCCACAACCAGCAAATTAATAAATAGCCAGGGATACAGGACATGATTTTATGGGCTGTCGTAAAAGGAAAACAAATTCTATTTTGCGACAGCTCTTTTGCGTAAAGAAACAGATGCGAAAAAAAGCCGGTTACTTAGGGCAGCATAGATAGAGTTGAATGATAAATAGAAAGAGGAGAATGTCGGAAATGAGGAAAGTGGTGTCTATAATTACATCTATTTTGCAGATTGCTTTATTGGCAGGCACATATATTTTTCATTATTTTACAGTAAGAAAACAGGGAATGAACCGATTTGTGAATTTTTATAATATGAAATGGAGTAAGGCCTATCCATTAGAAACATTAAAGTGGATTTCGATAAGTGGAATGATTTGCTTGACAATTCTTATGTTAGGGTTATATTGGAAGAAGAAAGAAAAAATGAATTTGGAAATAAGACTTTCTGCTGTTATAATGACAGTGTTAAGTATTGGATATATTGGATTTGCTTTGTTGTTAGATGCAACAAAGATGAAAGCTTATTATTTTGTGAGTCTGATGCTGGGAGTGACAGCATTGATTCAGATTGTAAAAGTATTTGCTAAGCTGATAAGAAAGTAGAA
>CAZMOG010000047.1:0-8699 GCA_964567845.1 uncultured Odoribacter sp.
AATTGATTATCCGATGCAAAGATAATGACAAAGTTTACATTAGAGATGCTATTTTTAGTCATCTATATTGCATAGACACAATAAGTTTAGATTCTACCATTTTATATAATTTTAATGAATCCGAATATAGAGCCTATGCCAATAAGAAAGAATTCAATGGAGATGTTCAGAATGGATGGTATATTCCAAGAGCTGTTTATTCTACCATCGGAGGTAAATGGGTTTTTAATTTTTGGAAAGACCAATCTCTTAAAAATTTCGTTACCCTATATAACATAAAAACTAAAGAGATCCGTTATACTAAACAATGGACAGAAACCCAATATAAAAACATACAACTCATTCCAAATTCACTTCCTGTAGTTTCAAATTTAACGGATGCGATGGTTTTTGTTGCTTCATTTCAATCCCCTACGATTGGTGAATATAGAAATAAAATTCATAAAGATTCTGATTTAGAAACAATAATGAACACTATAAAAGAAGACGATAACCCTATATTACAAATTGCTTACACTAAAAAATAAAGATATGTTAAAATTAATCAAAACGACATTTTATATCGTAACATTTATTACATTAGTGCTTGGAGGATACAAACTATTTGCCACAACTAAAACTCCAACGCTTATAGATATAAATGTTGAAGCACTAACAAACGGAGAAGAACAAAAAGCCATTATCGGATATAAACAAATCCCAGTTGATATTAATGGAACAGTAAAAGATTGTTGCGTTAAATCCGTTATATCTGATATATGCAATCTTACAATTACTAGATGCGTTATTAAAGAGGACTAAGAAATAAGTATGCCAAGAGTTATCAAAATCGGATAAATAATAAATCCCATAGAGATAATTTCTTGGCACTCAATAGCTACTCCTCAACCACGCTCATGTATTGAGACTGAGAGTGATAGTCATCTTTTTCAATCTCAACATCGGGCTCCTCGATTGTGTCGGCTCCGTTGATTACAAATTGAACATACTTGATCGTTTTTCCGCGGTTTAACCACTGCTGCTCATAGAATGTACGGATGCTTAAAATCTTGTCATCTGCACCTCCCTGCAAATACAAATCGTTATTATCCACATTGCAGGTCATGCTATTCTTCTTTATCAACTCAACTGTGTATTGATATAAAAATCCGCTATCGGTTTTTAAATGCACCAAACCATCGATTTTTAAGAACTTTCTGTACAATGAGAGCATTCTGCTCCCCGTCAATCGCTTGCGGGCCTTGCTCATTTGAGGATCCGGGAATGTTATCCACAACTCACTAACCTCGCCCGGAGCAAAAATCGCATCAATTTGCTCTACAAACGCACGTAGAAATGCAACATTCGAAATCTTGTCCTCAATTGCAGTTTTAGCACCTCGCCATATTCTTGCACCCTTTATATCGATACCTATAAAATTCTTATCAGGAAAGAGTCTGCCCAACCCTACGGTATATTCTCCCTTACCGCAACCTATTTCAAGTACTATGGGGTTATTATTTCCAAATACTTTTTCGGCCCATTTTCCCTTCAAATGGTATTCACCTCCCGAAATTTCTTCAAACTTTGGTTGATAGACATTCTGAAATGTCTCCAACTCCGCAAATCTCGCTAACTTTCTCTTCGCCATATATAATTAAAATTCACTACGCTCGTTAACTCCTAACTGGTCACTCCTAACTCTAAACTCCACTCCCACAGCTCTGACACCTGAAATTGTGCCCTCGCCCAAATGCTCTATACGCACCCGAACCGTTCCGCTATGGAAAAATAGACTCTCACTTGACAAGGGGGCAACAATAGTCTTTATACTGCTACCACTACCAAGCCAATAACCAAGAGTATCTGCCAACTGCATTTGAAGTGTATCTACAAACCAATCTGCACTATCGCTACGCATAGCCACTGCACACCAAATCTCTCTGTATGGGAACTCTAAGTTGTGGCGCAATGCCAACCCCAGATTATAATTACCCTCATTGGGAATATCTACCTCAAATTCACAACACTCCTCACGCGCCCACTCCTCGTTTGTAAAACTGTAATAACGTACAACTCTATCGTCAGAACTGCACGAGACCACTACAAAAAGCATTAATACAAACAGCCACCTCATCATACCTCTGCCATTCTTTGTACCTGATCCATCACCCTGAGCAGATTGCCTCCCCAAATTTTGGCTACCTCGTCATCGGTATATCCCTCTTTGAAAAGCTCCATGGTTATTGCTATCAAATCACTGCTATTCTGCAATCCAATAATTCCATCGCCTCCGTCAAAGTCTGTTCCTATGCCGACATGGTCAATTCCTGCCACATTTACCACATGGTTTATATGGGCAATATAGTCCTGAATTGTTGCTCCCGGCTCCTCCTTGACAAATTCATTATAGATTGTTACCTGTATAACTCCGTCGCGCATAGCTATCGCCCTTAACAGATCATCGGGCAGATTTCTGCGATGACTGCACAAGGCGCGAGCCGACGAGTGAGTTGCAATGATCGGAGCCTCGCTCACCTCCAACACATCGCGAACGGTCTGATCGGCTGCATGCGAAATATCAACCATTATTCCCAATCTGTTCATTTCACGCACACACTTTTCACCCCAATCACTCAATCCGCAATGCTCGGAATTACCCTTGCATGAATCGCATATATCATTGTCACCATTGTGGCACAAAGTGATATACACCACTCCCATCTCCTTAAACTTGGCTATATTCGACAAATCACTGCCTATTGCATAACCATTCTCCACTCCAAGGAAGATTGCACGTTTGCCCTGACGTTTCAAACTGTATAAATCATTCGCACAACGAGCCTGCCCCACAATTGCACTGTTCATTGCAATCTGGTGCTGAATTTCACGCAAAATCTCTTCTGTCTTTATTGTTATCTTTTCGAGCGAGGCCTGGTCGCGTTCACCTTGTGGCAAATATGCAACCATCATCACTCCGTCCAGACACCCCTCTGCCATTTTCTGCAAATCGACATCGGTATTAGGCAACTTCAACCCTATATTCATTCCCGGTTGGAACTTCATAGGAGTGTCACAATGTGAATCTATTGATATATTATGTCTGTGGAACTCCTTTGCTCTGTGGTATATCTTTGCCTGACGGTTCAGATACTCAAAGAGTGGCAGCATGGAATCGCATGAACCGATTAATCCTTCTGGGTGCCATTGAACCGAGTATATTTCACGAACAGGCATAGCCTCCATACCCTCGTTTATTCCATCGGGTGCTACCGCTGTCTCGGTAAATCCTTCAGCCACCTGCTCCACTGCCTGATGGTGAAACGAATTTACCTGTAGGGTTGATTTCCCGAAAATTTTCTCCAAAATCGAGCCCTCGCCCACCGAAACCGTATGGCTGACAAACTCTTTCCCCGACTTCTGAGAGTGTTGCAATACCTTTTGTTCCAACGATTTTATATCCTGATAGTTGGTTCCTCCGAAATAGAGATTTATCACCTGATGACCTCGACAAATTCCCATTACCGGCATACAGCGGTCCGTACAGAGTTTCAGCAGAGTGAAATCGTACTGATCTCGCTTGGGATCAACATCGCCAAGCGCAGGGTGCGGCTCCTGTCCTACAAACATAGGCAGCACATCGCCTCCACCGGTAAACAACACACCATCGATTCTATCAACAATTGTTGCCAAAGCATTCGGATCGGTAATTACCGGAATCATTACCGGCACCGCCCCTGCCTGCAGCAAAGAGTCTATATACAAATCCCTTACCATGCTGTTGCCGTTGTCATGGTTGCACGAGACACCTATCAACGGCGCTCTTTGAGCCTTGTAGTTATCAACATTTTCATCTACAAGCTCGCACAATTTTTTCAAATTGGGAGTCAATATCTCGTTAATCATATTTTTAATCTCTTAACGGAGCGAAGTTAGTTAATTTATTTTATTAAATTTGCGGTTTGAAATTAAAAATAAGAGTACAAGATATGAGTGATTTTAAACGCTACTTGATTACATCGGCACTGCCATACGCAAACGGACCTGTACATATCGGTCACTTAGCAGGCGTTTATGTTCCTGCAGATATATATGTGCGCTATTTGCGTCACAAAGGTAAAGATGTTGTATTTATCGGAGGTTCTGATGAGCATGGTGTGCCCATCACCATTAAGGCACAAAAAGAGGGGGTAACTCCACAGGATATTGTTGATCGTTATCACAAAATCATTAAAGACTCATTCGAGGAGTTTGGAATCTCGTTTGATATCTACTCAAGGACAAGTAGTCAGACTCATAAAGAGACTTCATCGGACTTCTTTAAAAAATTGTACAATGACGGAAAGTTCATTGAGAAAACCAGTATGCAGTTCTATGACAGCAAAGCAGGCCAATTCTTGGCAGACAGATACATTGTTGGTAAATGTCCACGTTGCGGTAACGAACGTGCATACGGAGACCAATGCGAGGCGTGCGGTTCAAGTTTGAATGCAACCGACCTTATCGATCCTGTATCGGCAATCACCGGAAACAAACCCGAGCTAAAAGAGACAAAGCACTGGTATCTGCCTCTTGACCAGTACGAGGGCTGGCTTAGAGAGTGGATTCTGGAGGGGCACAAAGAGTGGCGTCCGAATGTATATGGACAGTGCAAATCATGGTTGGACACCGGTTTGCAACCACGCGCAGTAACTCGCGATTTGAATTGGGGAGTACCTGTTCCTGTACAGGGAGCCGAGGGTAAAGTTTTGTATGTATGGTTCGATGCTCCTATCGGATATATCTCTGCTACAAAGGATTTGACACCCGATTGGGAAAAATATTGGAAAGATCCCGAGACCCGCATGATTCATTTCATTGGTAAGGATAACATTGTATTCCACTGCATTGTATTCCCATCAATGTTGAAGGCCGAGGGCTCATTCATTCTTCCCGATAATGTTCCTTCAAACGAGTTCTTGAACCTTGAGGGAGATAAAATCTCAACTTCAAGAAACTGGGCAGTATGGTTGCACGAGTATTTGCGCGAGTTCGAGGGCAAACAAGATGTTCTTCGCTACGTTCTTACTGCCAATGCTCCCGAGACAAAGGACAACGACTTTACCTGGAAAGATTTCCAGACACGCAACAACAGCGAGTTGGTTGCCATTTACGGAAACTTCGTTAACCGTGCAATTGTATTGACACACAAATATTTCGGCGGCATTGTTCCTGAGTGCGGAGAGTTGACCGACTACGACAAGGAGACACTTAACACCATTCCCGGAATTATTGCTCAGGTTGAGAAGAACATGGAGGGTTTCCACTTCCGCGAAGCCCTGAAAGAGTGTATGAACCTTGCCCGTTTGGGTAACAAATACTTGGCCGACACCGAGCCATGGAAGGTTGCAAAAACCGACTTGGAGCGCGTTAAGACCATCTTGAATATCTCATTGCAGATTGCTGCAAATATGACAGTTCTTTCCGACCCATTCATGCCATTCAGTGCCGAGAAACTACGTGGATTCTTGAATATTGCACCTGCCAAATGGGAGGACATGGGCGCAACAATGATCGAGGCCGGACATCAGTTGGGCGAGGGCGGTTTGTTGTTCGAAAAAATTGAGGATGCAACAATTCAGGCACAGATTGACAAATTGCAGGCAACCAAAAAGGCAAACGAGATTGCCAATGCAACCGTTGCCCCTGCCAAACCAAATATCAGCTACGACGACTTCGCAAAACTCGATATCAGAGTTGGAAAAATCATCGAGGCAGAAAAGGTGGCAAAGACTAAGAAATTAATTAAACTGACTATCGATACAGGTATCGACACCAGAACCGTTGTTTCAGGAATTGCCGAGCACTTCACCCCCGAGCAGGTAATCGGTCGTCAGGTTACCATTTTAGTTAACCTTGAGCCAAAAGCTTTGAAGGGAATTGAGTCGCAGGGAATGATACTTATGGCCGAGAATGCCGATGGCGCATTGCAGTTTGTATCTCCACAGAGCGATGTGAAACCAGGCTCTGTTGTCTGCTAACAAACGTAACTTACTAATAACTAACTATACTGACACATGCCTATTATATCACAACGAGGTTTAGAGATGCCGGCATCGCCCATCCGCAAACTTGTTCCATTAGCGAACAAAGCAAAGGCTAACGGAATTAAGGTGTACCATTTAAATATCGGTCAGCCCGATTTAAAGACACCTCAAGTTGCCATCGATGCGGCACGCAATTTGGACTTGGATATTCTTGAGTACTCACCGAGCGAGGGAATCAAAAGCTTTCGCGAAAAGCTTGTAGAGTACTATGCAAAGTTCCGTATTGACGTAACCGCCGAAGATATTATCATCACAACCGGAGGTTCCGAGGCGGTGCTATTCTCATTTATGGCATGTTTGGACCCGGGCGATGAGATTATCGTTCCTGAGCCGGCATACGCAAACTATATGGCTTTTGCAGTTTCATGCGGAGCTGTAATCAAAACCATCACATCGACAATCGATACAGGTTTTGCTTTGCCTCCGGTCGAGGAGTTCGAAAAACTAATCACCCCCAAAACCAAGGCAATACTTATATGTAACCCGAACAACCCAACCGGTTACCTCTACACCCAAAAGGAGATGAACCAGATTCGCGACATTGTCAAGAAGTATGATCTGTTCCTCTTTTCGGACGAGGTTTACCGTGAATTCTGCTATACAGGAGCCCCATATATCTCGGCATTCCATCTAAACGGAATAGAAAACAACGTGGTACTTGTTGACTCGGTATCAAAACGTTACAGTGAATGTGGCATTCGTATTGGAGCATTGATTACCAAAAACAAAGAGGTTCGTGCAAATGTAATGAAATGGTGCCAGGCACGTCTAAGTCCTCCTCTTATGGGACAGATAATGGCCGAGGCCTCGCTCGATGCCCCCGAATCATACATGCTTGACTGCTACAACGAATATGTTGAGCGGAGAAAGTTCCTTATTGATGGATTGAATAAGATTCCGGGATGCTACTCCCCTATTCCTATGGGCGCATTCTACACCGTGGCAAAACTGCCCGTCGACGACTCTGACAAATTCTGCCGGTGGTGCTTGGAGGAGTTCAGCTACGAAGAACAGACCGTTTTCATGGCTCCTGCATCGGGATTCTATACCACCCCGGGAGTGGGCCGCGACGAGGTACGTATTGCATACGTTCTTGAAAAAGAGGAACTTCGCAAAGCATTAGCCGTTCTTGAAAAGGCATTGGAAGCATATCCGGGAAGAAAATTGTAAAAGATTTCAAATAAACTTTTTTTTCAACAAAATAAGAGTTACATTTGAAAGAAATTTAGAAGCAGTTTTATTGATTGCACAAAACAATAACATAAAAATAAAACAAGAGATGAAAGTATCAGTCATTGGAGCAGGTAATGTAGGAGCAACAGTTGCTATCTGCGTAGCTCAGAAAGAGATTGTAAACGAGGTTGTTATCCTTGATATTAAAGAGGGAATCTCAGAGGGTAAGGGTCTTGACATGTGGGAATCTGCACCTATCACAGGTTTCAACACTCGCGTCAAGGGTGTTACCAACGACTATGCAGCTACTGCTGATTCAGAGGTAGTTGTTATCACATCAGGTCTTCCACGTAAACCGGGAATGAGCCGCGATGATCTTATCGGAATCAACGCAGGTATCGTTAAGTCAGTTACCGAGAATGTTATCAAATACTCTCCAAACGCAAAGATTGTTATTGTATCTAACCCTGTTGACGTAATGACATATTGCGCTTACTTGACAGCTAAGGTTGATTCAAGCAAGGTTATGGGTATGGCAGGAGTTTTAGATGTGGCACGTTACAAAGCATTCTTAGCCGAGGAGTTGAACGTATCTCCAAAGGATATTCAGGCTCTATTGTTGGGTGGACACGGTGATACAATGGTTCCACTTCCACGTTACACATCCATTGCAGGTATCCCTGTAACTCAATTGGTTAGCCCTGAGCGTTTGAACGCTATTGTTGAGCGTACAAAAGTTGGTGGTGGCGAGATTGTTAAGCTTGAGGGAACATCTGCATGGTATGCTCCCGGAGCTGCAGCTGCCGAGATGGTTGAGGCTATCATTACCGACGCTAAGCGTATCATGCCTGTTTGCGCATTGGTAAACGGTGAGTACGGATTGAAGGGAATGTACGTTGGAGTTCCTGCAATCTTAGGTAAAGATGGTATCGACAAGATTGTTGAGATTGAGATGAACGAGGAGGAGCAGAAGATGCTTGAGGATTCTGCTGCTGCCGTTAAGACTGTAATGGATGTTCTTGACGGAATGAATTTGTTCGCATAATCCACCAAACATTCACTATAAGAGAGCTAACCTTAAAGGTTGGCTCTTTTTTTGTCAAAATTCTTGGGATTATTTAGCCATTTTTCGTAAATTTGCGGCTTAATTCGGAAAATGTAGACATACATCTCGGATATAAATTAAAAAACAAACATAAAATTAAGAAAAATGCAAAACAAAGGAGCGATTACTCTACTTGCCGTACTTATCGGTTTAGTGAGTCTTTATCACTTGTCCTTTACTTGGAAAGCTCACAACGTTGAGAAGGCCGCTAAGGTCTATGCCAACGGCGACTCTATCCAGGAGAGGGCTTACTTGGATTCCGTTAGCTATTTCGGATTCAATTACAATGAAATTAAAGAGTTGGAGTTGAACCTCGGTTTGGACCTTCGCGGAGGTATGAACGTAACAATGGAGGT
>CAZMOG010000047.1:8709-15024 GCA_964567845.1 uncultured Odoribacter sp.
ACATTCCCGAGGTTATCTTGAACCTTTCAAACTACAGCCAGGACGAGAACTTCAAAAAAGCAATGGAGTTGGCAAAATCTCGCATGGTAACAGGAAACGAGGACTTCATCAACTTGTTTGGAGAGGCATACGAGGAGGTTGCTCCTAATCAATTGCTTTCATCAACAAGAATCTTCACCCAGAACGAGGCACTTTCTCAGAAAATCCTTCCCGGAGCATCTAACCAGGAGGTTTTGAAATTGATTCGCGAGGAGGCTCAGGAGACTATCGACAACATCTATCAGGTAATGAGCAAGCGTATCGACCAGTTCGGAGTTGTTCAGCCAAACATCCGTAAGGCTGAGGAGAAGGCAGGTCGTATCTTTATCGAGCTTCCGGGAGTTACCGATGCTAACCGTATTAAGGGCTTATTAGAGCGTACAGCTATCCTTGAGTTCTATGAGACATACGACAACAACCCACAAACAGCTAAGGTAGGCGATGTTAAGTTCTATGAGTTGATGACTCAGGCTAACGCTCGCATTGCAGAGATTAACAAAGCATCATTGTCACCCGAGGATTCATTGACTCAGGTAGTAAGCTTGTTCTCATACTTGCAACCATCACCATACAACGGATCTATTATCGGATTTGCTCACGTAAACGATACTTCACACGTAAATGCAATGTTGAAACAGTTGCAGACAAATTCCGGTAACACATTCTTCCCTCGTGATGCACGTTTCGTTTGGGATTCAAAGAGCAGCGATAACAACACATTGGGATTGCACGCTATTAAGGTTAATGAAAAGGGACGCGCAAAACTTGACGGAGGTGCCGTTACCACTGCTCGCGTTAGCTTCGAGGATCAGAATGGTGGTCGTCCAAGCGTAAGCATGACTATGAACAGCGAAGGAGCAAGCATTTGGGCTAACTTAACTCGCGAGAACATTGGTCGTTGTATTGCCATTGTACTTGATGGAACTGTAATCTCTTCTCCAACCGTAAAGGGCGAGATTAAGGGAGGAACATCACAGATAACAGGAAACTTCACTGTGGCCGAGGCCGAGGATTTGGCAAACATTCTTACTTCAGGTAAGGTTGCCGCTCCTCCAAGAGTTATTGCCAGCCAGGAGGTTGGACCATCACTTGGACAGGAGTCAATTGAGTCTGGTATGTGGTCATTCGTAATTGCATTTACATTGATCCTTGTATATATGTTCTTCTTCTATAGCAAGGGTGCAGGATTGGCAGCCGACGTTGCTTTGTTGGTTAACCTATTCTTCTTGTTTGGAGTACTTGCATCATTCGGAGCCGTTCTAACATTGCCTGGTATTGCCGGTATCGTATTGACAATGGGTATGGCAGTAGATGCGAACGTGCTTATCTACGAGCGTATCCAGGAGGAGCTATTGGGAGGTAGAAGTCCCAAAGATGCAGTTAAAGCCGGATATAGAGCTGCTTACTCTGCAATTATCGACTCTAACGTTACTACATTGTTGACAGGATTCATTTTGTACTTCAATGGAGAGGGTCCAATTAAGGGATTCGCAACAACATTGATTATCGGAATCTTCACATCATTGTTCACTGCAATCTTTATCTCTCGTATCGTCATTGACAACCGTTTGAACAAGGGTAAGAATGTTACATTCTGCAGTAAATATACCGTTAACTGGTTGAGAAATGTTGCATTCCCATTCATGGCACGTAGAAAAGTTGGATATACCGTTTCAGGTATCATTACCATTGTATGCTTGGTTGCTTTGTTCACAATCGGTTTGAACAAAGGTATCGACTTCGTAGGAGGACGTTCTTATACCGTTCAATTCCCACAGGCTGTAGAGGTTGAGCAAGTAGCTTCAAACCTTGGCCAGGACAATATTTATGGTAGCAACCCCGAGATTAAGACCTTTGGTGCCACCAATCAGGTAAAGATTACTACCAAGTACAAAGTTGAGGAGAATGGAGCTGAGGTTGACGCAGAGATTGACAGCTTGCTATATGTAGGAGTTAAGCCATTCTTGACCGACGGAACAACATTGGCACAATTCAAATCAGAGAACCTTCTTGAAACAAACCGCGTAGGTGCTGCAGTTGCAAACAATGTGGCTGATTCTGCTGTTACAGCTGTATTATTGTCATTGCTTGCAATCTTCTTGTACATCTTGATTCGATTCAGCAAGTGGCAGTATGGTGCAGGAGCATTGGCTGGATTGGCTCACAACACAATTGTACTATTGGGAATCTTCTCTTTGTTTGGTAACATTATGCCATTCTCTATGGAGGTTGACCAATCATTTATCGCTGCAATTTTGACCGTTGTTGGATACTCAATCAACGATACCGTGGTTGTATTCGATAGAATTCGTGAGTACATCGGTCTATATCCAAAACGTGATTTGACCTCAACAACTAACGCTGCATTGAACTCTACACTTCGTCGTACATTCAGTACCTCACTTTCAACATTGGTTGTATTGATTGCTATCTTCATCTTCGGAGGAGCTTCAATCCGCGGATTCGTATTCGCACTTCTATTGGGAGTTTGTGTAGGAACATACTCAACATTGTTTGTTGCAACTCCAATTGCATACGATTTGTTGAGAAAGAAGGCAGACAAAAAACAGTAATAACTGAAAGCCTATCATATAGGGGTTGACTTTTGGTCAACCCCTTTTTTTTATATAATTTTGCGAAGTAATTAAATAAAATATCAAGATGAAGAAAATATTACTCTCTGCATGTGCAGCCATTGCACTATGCTGTTCATGTAGCGATACAAACTCTAAAATCAGCGGTAAGATTGAGCATTTCGAGCCAAACACTAAAGTTTACTTAGACCATATCGATGTAACACAAACCACCAAAATCGATTCAGTAAAACTTGGCAAAAATGGCCAATTTACATTTAAAGTTAAGGTTGATAATCCTGAATTCTACCAATTAAGATACACCGGTTCCACCGACAATATCTATCTACTAGCAGAAAAAGATTCTACTCAATATATCACTGTACAATCTACCGGTGCCACCGACTACACTGTTAGCGGTTCAACACTCAGTAACGAATTAAAGAGAGTTGTATCCAAACTATATGACTCTCGCAAAGCATTAAACTCTATATACGCCGAAATGGATAAGAATCCACAAGAAATTGACTCATTGGCAAAAGCAGCATCGAACGTTATATTGGGGCAGATGCAATTCTCACGCAGATACATTATCGACAATGCAGGCTCGCCCGTTACATATTTTGTGCTGTATCAAAAATTGAATAACGACTATGTTCTTTCATTGCCAACCAACTTGAACTATTACAGAGCGGTTGCCACAAACTTGAACAAAAATTACCCCAATGCCAAGTACAGCAAATTTGTAGTTAACCACACAACCAAACTGCTTGAGCAGAACACAAATGCCCAGATAAATAGTTTGATTGAGAACTACTCCCGCGACCTTCCTGAGCTGAGATTAACGGATTCTAACGGCAAGGAGTTTGACATTGAAAACCTTCGTGGCAAAACCATTCTACTCGACTTTGCAATGATTACAGCTCAAGAGACCGCTGCATATCAATTAGAACTTGCCGAAATACATAAAAAGTACGCAAACAAAGGCTTGATAATTGTACAGGTATGTTTCGACAAGAGTAAAATTCTATGGGAAGCATCAAAACGCGAAAACAACATAAAATGGATATGTCTTCTTGATGAGAAGGGCGAGGACTCAAAAATTCTTACCGATTGGAATATTTCAACTATTCCTGCAAACTACATCATTGATAAAAACTTCAAGATTGTTGGCAAGAATCAATTTGGAGCAAACCTTTCTGACTACTTGAAGGACATTCTTAAATAATGACTTATGAGCGAGAAGCGAATATATTTCCTATCCGATGTTCACCTGGGAAGTAAAGCCCTGAACAATAACCGTGAACGCGAAAACCACCTGGTTGCATTTATCAACTCCATTCAAGATAAATGTACTTCATTGTGGCTAATGGGAGATATATTCGACTTTTGGTTTGAATACAAACACGCAGTTCCCAAAGGTCATACCCGCCTGCTTGGCAAATTATCTGAATTGACCGATAAGGGTATTGAGGTTCATTTATTTACCGGCAATCACGACATTTGGGTATTCGACTATCTACACTCAGAATGCGGAATAAAAATTCATAAAAATAAAATTGAAGAGCATATCCTTAACGGCAAAAGAGTATTACTGGGCCATGGCGACGGTCTGAATCCAAAAGACACAGGTTTCAAAATCATCAGAGCAGTATTTCACAACAAATTTGCACAGTGGTTATTCCGATGGTTACATCCTGATTGTGGAATTGCACTCGCAAAGAGGTGGTCATCGCACTCACGTAAAAGCCAGGGGGGAGTGGCTGTTAAGCCATACATGGGAGACAATCAAGAGGACTCGGTTGTATATGCCAACAACTACACTCTGATACGCCCACATATCGAATATGTTATATTCGGACATCGACACCTCCCATTTGAAACAACTCTAAGCAATGGAGCCAAATATATTAACCTTGGCGATTGGCTGACACAGTTCACCTATGCAGAATTGGACGTATCGGGAAACCTCGCCCTAAAAAAATATCCACTATAATAAGAAAAACAAGTTGCACAAAGGATAAATATTATTAATTTTGCAATTAATATAATATTTATTTTGACATGCTAACAAAAATCTATAGTGCTGCTGTTGCAGGAATTGATGCAATTGTAGTAACCGTCGAGGTTAACATTCTTATCGGTGCAAAATTTGCTATCGTTGGACTGCCTGACGTGGCAGTACGCGAAAGCCAACACAGAATCGACTCATCACTAAGGTGTATCGGCGAACGAATTCCCGGCAAAAGGGTGATAATCAATATGGCTCCAGCCGATATCAAGAAAGAGGGAGCAATGTTCGACTTACCACTCGCCATAGGCATTTTAATGGCAAATGAACGCATCATCTCTTCAATCCTACACGAAACACTTATCGTTGGCGAACTATCGCTCGATGGCTCATTACAACGTATTAAAGGAGTATTGCCTATAGCCATTGCTGCAAAGGAGCATGGATTTAAAAGAATTATACTCCCAAAACAAAACGAAACCGAGGCCAGTGTTGTCAAGGGAATAGAGGTTTACGGATTTACAAATCTAACTCAAGTAATAAACTTCGTAGAGGGTAAAATTTCTCCATCTGCAGCCGAATACAACATAAAACTAAACCTTAGCGATAAAAACCAACTCGACTTTAAAGATGTCAAAGGTCAAGAGAGCGCCAAAAGAGCCCTTGAAATTGCCGCCTGCGGTTCGCATAACATTATACTTGTCGGTCCTCCGGGTTCAGGGAAAACAATGCTATCAAAGAGATTACCCTCGATACTTCCTCCTATGACTGAAGAAGAGGCTCTACAGGTAACAAAAATACACTCCGTTGCAGGAAATATTGAGAATAATTCAGGACTGATAACAACAAGACCATTCAGAACCCCACACCACTCCGCTTCGGAAGTATCGCTCATTGGAGGAGGCTCATTTCCAAAACCGGGAGAAATATCACTTGCCTGTAACGGATGTTTATATCTGGACGAACTACCTGAATTCAGAAGACACACTCTAGAGCTGCTTAGACAACCTTTAGAGGATAGAGAAATCTGTATAACCCGAGTAAATGGAACAACCAAATATCCTGCAAATTTTCTGCTTGTCGCATCAATGAATCCATGCCCTTGCGGATACTATACCCACCCAACTCACTCATGTAGCTGTAATGAGGGGATGATAAAAAAGTATCTATCAAAAATTTCAGGTCCACTGCTCGATAGAATTGACATGCATATAAATGTCGCACCTGTGGAGATAGAGAAACTCGCATACGAGGGGAGCGACATTGAAAGTAGCGAAGTAATACGGGAAAGGGTAATAAAAGGACGAAAAATACAAACTGACCGATTTAAAGAGTATCAAAATTTATTCTGTAATGCACAAATGGATAGCGGAATGATAAGACGCTTCTGCAGACTATCACCGGAATGTTCAACTCTACTAACACGAGCTGTTGAAAAAATCGGAGCATCGGCCCGAACATACGATCGAATCATTAAGGTTGCACGTACAATTGCAGATTTAAGCGGAAACGAAAAAATAGCCCCGGCACATATTGCCGAGGCACTGTTATATCGCTGTTTAGACCGCAAGAATTGGGGTTATTAAACGTTATTCAAAATATCCTCCAAAGAGTTGAAGTGGCGCTTATAATCCTCCAAACTGCGGTTAATTACCTCTATAGCCTCCTCGCGTCCATAGATGTGAGGAATCT
>CAZMOG010000048.1:0-14674 GCA_964567845.1 uncultured Odoribacter sp.
CAACAAAGATATAGATTTTTATTTATCCCCACACCTTTTTGCTACTGAGCCGATATAAGGGTAATTGTATCGTTTATTTCTCCCAAAGAGAATAAGGTATCGCGATAAAAAGAGGTTTTTATCCAAATAGTATCATTTGCATTATATTTCAGTGAATCCAGCAATAATATTCCCCTATCATCAATTTTAATATGGTCAAAATTTTCAGAAATGAAAACGGAGAGATTGGTTACAGGTCTCTTTCCTTCATCTATCACAACTATTTTTCTTGTCTGACCATTTGCTCCTATCGCTATACCAAATATAGTGAGAATGGTAAAAATCAAGTTCAGTTTATTCATTTGGAATTCTAAATTTTAGTAATTGATAACATTCATTCTCTATATCGGCAGGTAGAGCAGCGTAGAATGTTCCATTTATCTCGCCAATGACATACGCCTCTTGAGTTGTTTGAATATCACCAATAAGATTCTTATCATGATATATTTGTATTCCATAATTATCCTGGCCTTCAGATTTATATGTTCTAAAAATATAGTTGCCAACTACACTTAAATGTGAGTAATAACCATAGCTTTTTCTCTGTTGCTTTCTTTTATCTTGAAACTCTTCGTATGTATAGGTTTCTGGATAATTATCTTTGATATTCTTTGATGAATATCCAAATGTATTTGTTACTTCTCCATCCTTGTTATAGCAATAAATAAGAGAATCGGCATTAAATGAAACAATTAATTCCTCTTTGAATTTGTCGAACGAATATATAGAAAAGACAGGAATGTTTTTAGTGCTGTATATGTGAGGATAATGGCCAAAAAGTTTTAATGTTGAAAAATTCTCTTTATCTATCTCCATAAAAATATATGAGTCTCTCCAGAATGATTCAGCCTGTGCATTTATGTAGAATCCATTATATTTGATATGCTCAGTAACAACAGGTAATATCAGGGCATCATTGTATATTAATAAATCCCTTGTATCAAAATTATACTCATACATTTGAGCAACATTGACATCAGGATTATTGAGCAGATTATTCCAGTCTGAGTTTGAATACGGTATGTCATGCAACATTTCAACAGGTTGCTTCTCTCTATAGAAACTATTATTATAGCAATGAATACGCCATGAGAAATCTATACTATACATAGAGGTGTCGTGAAATGTGACTGTGACGAAAGGGCTTGTCCATTCGTTTGCAGCCCTACCATGTTTAATTCTGTTGTCTATGTAATTTCCAAGTGTGTCGAATTCCAATAGGGCAGTAACAATATAGTCATTGTAGAATAATCGGTTATTGTTTATGACCCACTCTCCGCTGAGCGAGGGTTCATCACTTTCTATTATTAATGTGTCAAACTGCAATTTGTTGAAGTAAATATCTCTGTCACCCTGATGTGGGTAAATCCCGACTGAATCTTTGTTACATCCGATGGTGGAATATAGTAATAGCACACCGATGATACTATAATGTAGAGTTTTCATGTTATATATTGTTTGAAACTTCTTGGTGTGCAAATTTACAAAAAATTATTTACAAAAAAACCAAATCACATTGACGTGATTTGGCTCTTTTAAAATATAGGATACTATATCTTTAGCAAATTCCCTGGAAGCCCATAAAGGCTAATGCCAACAAACCTGCAGTTACCAATGCGATAGGGGTTCCCTGCATTCCCTTTGGAATACGAACCAACTCCAATTGTTCGCGGATTCCGGCAAAAATTGTCAATGCCAAACCGAAACCAATAGCAATAGCACCAGAATATACTACAGACTCAAGCAATGTGAAATCCTTCTGGATTACCTGGATAGCAACTCCCAATACGCAGCAGTTGGTGGTAATCAATGGAAGAAATACTCCCAATGCCTGGTAAAGTGATGGGCTAACTTTTTTAAGGATAATCTCAACCATCTGTACAAGGGCAGCAATAACCAAGATAAATACAATGGTCTGCATAAAGCCAATGTTGAATGGATCAAGGATTGACTTCTGGATGAGATATGTAACAATAGTTGACAGGATAATTACGAATGTAACAGCTCCGGTCATACCTATTGCTGTAGATATCTTTTTAGAAACTCCCAAGAATGGGCAGATTCCCAAGAATTGTGACAGTACTACGTTATTAACAAATACCGCTGCAATGAAAAGTAAAATATACTCCATAGTTCAATAGTTTTAGCTGTTTATACTTTTCTTATACGGTTAACAATTGCAATCAAGTATCCCAATACAATGAATGCTCCAGGAGCCAATACGAATACAAGTGTTCCATACTCCTCGGGGTAAATTGTATATCCGAATACTTTACCACTACCAAGTAGCTCTCTGATTGATCCAAGAAGTGTCAAAGCAAATGTAAATCCAAGTCCGATACCGACTCCGTCGCACGCAGAGTCGATAGCGTTGTTTTTACATGCGTATGCCTCAGCACGTCCAAGTACAATACAGTTTACTACAATCAATGGAATAAACAATCCCAAAGCATCGTTCAATGCAGGAAGATAAGCCTGCATCAATAGCTGAACAATGGTTACGAATGCAGCAATAACAACAATGAACGATGGGATTCTGATTTTATCCGGAATCAATCCTGCGATAAGTGATATTGCAAGGTTTGACATAATCAACACGAATGTAGTTGCCAATCCCATTCCCAATCCGTTAGTTGCAGAGCTGGTTACCGCCAATGTTGGACACATTCCCAACACCAACACAAAGGTCGGATTCTCCTTGATCAGACCATTAAGTATGATACCTAATTTACTCATTTTCTTACTCTTTTATTGTTCAACCTGCTCATTGTTCTGTGTTTCGGTAGCTGTTTCGTTGGTTGGGGTAGCTCCACTCCATGCGCTTACGCCGCCAAGAGCTTGTGCTGCACGATTAATGGCATCGCAGAACGCACGAGATGAGATTGTAGCAGCGGTGATGGCATCAATCTCTCCACCATCTTTCTTAACAGCAATTCCCTTATCTCCCGGTGTCATACCAATAATGTTTCCTTTACCACCTTCTGTAAACCAATCTACCATCTTTGTTCCCAATCCCGGAGTCTCTCCCTGTGCCAAAACAGAGTATCCGGTAATTGCTCCCTTAGTGTCGAAACCAACCATAATGCTGATGAAGCCGTTAAAACCGGAGTTTGTGAAACTCTTTACTGCAGTTCCAACAATCTCTTCGCCCTTCTTTGCATAGAATACCTCAACGGTATCTGCACCTACGGCAACCATCTCCGAGGTTGTCTCTGTGAATTCAACAGGTATTACATCTCTAATAGCATCTGCCTGTTTCTGAGCATTAGCTTGTGCAATTGTATCTTCGGTAAGTGAATATACATATCCCACAGCTGCTGCGGCAATAAGTGTTATGGTGAATAACACTACCACCATATTTACAAAACTTGATTCAACTTTCTTTCCCATTTTCTTTCTATTTACAGGTCAGACATTATGCAAAACGCTCAGGTTTGCAGTAGCGGTTGATCAATGGTGTAACTGCGTTCATTATCAAGATAGCGAATGACATTCCCTCGGGGAATGCTCCGAAATCACGGATAATGACAGTCAACAATCCAATACCAACTCCGTAAATCAACATTCCCTTCTTGCTCATTGGCGATGTTACATAGTCGGTAGCCATGAAGATAGCTCCCAACAACAAACCACCACTCAATATGTGGAATATTGGAGACACATACTGCTCAGGATTGCACAAATACAAAATTCCAGAGAAGATGAATACAGTTGCAATGATTGATACCGGAATATGCCATGTGATGATTCTCTTGATAAGCATCCAAGCTAATCCAAGAATCAAGGCTAATGCAGCAACCTCACCTAAACTACCTCCCATGTTTCCAAGCAACATGTCGTTGATTTGTGGAAGTGATGCCTGAAGCTCAGAGATTGATTTGCCGCCCATCAACCCCTCTTTCAATACGCTAAGGGCTGTTGCTCCGGTCTCGGCATCAACATATTGTGTGTCAAATCCCATAGGCTTAGGCCATGTGGTCATCTGTACGGGGAACGAAATCAACAAGAATACACGTCCCACCAATGCAGGGTTGAAAATGTTACATCCCAAACCTCCAAAGGTCATTTTTCCAATTCCTATTGCTACCAAAGCACCAATCATAATAATCCATATAGGAAGATTTGAAGGAACGTTGAATGCCAACAATACTCCGGTAAGAATAGCAGAACCATCGCAAATAGTCGGCTTTTGCTTCAAAAGGAACTTTTGAATAAGGTACTCGAAAAGTACGCAAGCAATAACCGATGTAAGTGTTACGATAAGTGAACTTACGCCAAAGAAGATTACCGAGCAGATAAATGCCGGAATCAGTGCTATCAATACTCCGTACATGTTCTTTTCAACGGTATCTTTACCGTGAACATGTGGAGATGGCGCTACATATAATTGCTTCATATTTTAATCTGTTTTTACTGATTACTTTTTCTGACTTCTGTTGCGTATCATCGCGCCGGTCTTGCCTTTACCCAAACGGATATAGTCAAGCAATGGACGATTTGCAGGACATGTGTACATACAGCATCCGCACTCGATACAATCCATAACTTTCTCTTGCTCCAAACGCTCCAAATCGCATGTCATTTCAGTGATGGTTGCCAACAAATATGGCTCCAATCCCATAGGACATGCGCTAACGCACTTGGCACACTTGATACATGGGCGCATCTCTCCGCGAACAGACTTAGTCTCTGGCAGGATCAAAACTCCACTTGTACCCTTCATAACAGGAGAGTCAAGGTTGATCATGGTTCTACCCATCATAGGACCACCTCCGATTACCTTACCGGTATCCTCGGGAAGACCGCCAGCAGCTTCGATAAGTTTAGAGATAGGTGTTCCAACGCGGCACAAGAAGTTACCAGGGTTCTTCAAAGACTCTCCGGTAACGGTAACTACTCTCTCAACAAGAGGTTTGCGCAACATTACAGCCTCGTAAACAGCATAAATTGTTCCGATATTCTGCACAACAGCTCCTACAGCTATTGGAAGTGCTCCCGATGGTACTGAACGTCCGATTGTTGCTTTGATAAGCTGCTTCTCACCACCCTGTGGGTAACGAACCTTTAAAGGACAAACCTCGATACCCATTGTTGTTGTTGCTGCTTGCATCTTTGCAATAGCATCGGGCTTGTTGTTCTCGATACCAATGATAGCCTTCTCAACACCGATAGCCTTCATTACCAATTTAACTCCGGCTACAATCTCGTTGGTCTTTTCAAGCATCAAACGGTGGTCTGCAGTAAGATATGGTTCACACTCAACACCGTTAATAATAAGATACTCAGCTTTACTTCCCGGTGGAGGTGAAAGTTTTACCTGGGTTGGGAATGTAGCTCCTCCCATGCCTACTATTCCTGCGTCGGCAATCGCTTTGATTATCTCATCTTTTGTGAATTCGTCAAGATTCTTTGTGGTCTTTACAACCTCGTCTGCCCACTCGTCGCCCTCAACCTGAATTGTAATTGCAGGCTTAAGAACTCCTGCAGCATCTTTAACAGGAGCAACCTCAAGAACTGTTCCTGAAACAGAGCTATGGACATTGGCAGATACGAATCCACCTGCAGTGGCAATGATTTGTCCTGCCTTAACTTTATCGCCCTTTTGTACAATAGCTGTTGCAGGTGCTCCGATATGTTGACTGAGTGGAATTATAACCTTCTCGGGAACAGGCAATACTTGTATTGCACTACCCGCTGTGTATTTATTCTCGGGGGGATGAACTCCTCCAATTTTGAAACTCTTTAACACGATATTTAGTATTAATAGTTACACAATTAATTCTCAGCTGGTTTCTCAGCAGGCTGTGCTGGAGCTACCGTTTTCTCAGGTGCTGCAGGAGCCGCCTTTGGAGCCGGTGGGGTTGGTGGCAGTGGAGCCAAGTTTACCAACTTAATGGCACCAGTAGGACAAACAGCCGCACACTTACGACACAACTTACACTTGTTGAAATCAATGTATGCAACATTGTTCTCAACCTTAATAGCGTCGAAAGCACACTCTTTAACACACTTGCTACATCCGATGCATGCTGCAGAACAAGCCTTGCGGGCAACACCGCCCTTATCCTTGTTGATACAACTAACGTATAGGCGTCTGTTCTTTGGACCCTTGTTACGAAGCTCAATAACCATCTTAGGACATGCCTTAACACATGCGCCACAGGCTACACACTTCTCGTCATCGACAACAGGCAAGCCTGTCTCAGGGTTCATTGCAATTGCCCCAAATTGGCATGCACTTACGCAATCGCCACATCCTAGACAACCGTATGAACAGTCGGTCTCGCCTCCATAAACCGATGCGATGATAGCACATGAACGTGCACCATCGAACTTGCTTGTGCGAGGACGGTTTGAACAACTTCCGTTGCATCGAACAACGGCAACTTTCGGTGCTTGAGCTACAACCTCTCTACCAAGAGCTGCTGCAATCTGCTCCATAACCGGAGCTCCTCCGACAGGACACATGATCCCATCCAAAGTGTCTGCTTTAACTGCAGCTTCTGCCAATCCTCTACAACCAGGGAATCCGCAACCGCCGCAATTGGCACCCGGGAGCAATTCGCATACTGTGTCGATTCTTGGATCCTCCTCCACATTGAACTTTTTGGCAACCAAAAAGAGGATTATGGCCGAAAGGACTCCAATGGCACATAACGAAATGATAGTGATTAATAAGATATTCATAAATATAATAATTTATTTACTTGCTTTGATTTTGAATGATATGCGCTTTCCGATTCTCTTCCTGTTCAGGTATAGAATGAAGAAGTATGGAACCAAAATCAGAATGGATGCCAATGCGCTAATTGTGTCGCTCCATCCTAAAATGTTTCCCGTAATCAAAATGGCGAAAATCAAAATAACCGGTAATCCGTATGCAACAATCACTGCATAATAACCTTGTGTAAGCGAGGCCTCAACACACACCACATCGCCCGGTTTTATATCAAATCCGGGGCGAGGAGCGGTAATGGTCTTAACAACCGACTCGCTCATACCACAAGTACTCTTTGCGTGACATCCAGAGCATGCGGATTTATTCTGTATATCGACATCTACGTAGCTCTTGCCAACGGCTTTTACAATTCCGGTATGTTCGATTTTATCACCTTTAGCCATATCAAATGCAAAAGTAAGTTTTTTTAAGGAATTTCAACTATTTTTTTCTCATAAAGATTTGAATAGGAACTCCTGTAAAATCCCAGTGTTCACGAATCTTGTTTTCCAGGAATCTCTTGTATGGTTCCTTGACATACTGTGGCAGATTGCAGAAGAATGCAAACGAAGGTGCATGTGTAGGTAACTGAGATACATACTTAATTTTAACGAACTTTCCTTTTGTAGCCGGAGGAGGGTAATTTTCAATCTCCTCAAGCATGATTGTATTCAACTCCGAGGTCTTTAACTTCTGAGTTCTGTTCTCGTAAACCTTTAAGGCTGCCTCGAGCGCTTTCAACAAACGCTGTTTTGTCAATGCCGATGTAAAGATAATCTCAACATCGTTGAATGGGGCAATCTGCTTGCGAACATACTTCTCATACTCAATAGTGGTTTTGTTGTCTTTCTCAATCAAATCCCACTTGTTTACAAGGATAACAACACCCTTGCGGTTACGCTCAATAAGGTGGAAAATGTTCATATCCTGAGCCTCGATTCCACGAGTGGCATCGATTATAAGCATACAAACATCAGAGTCCTCAATGGCTCTGACTGAGCGCATTACAGAGTAGAACTCCACATCCTCGTTCACCTTTGTCTTTTTCCTCAAACCTGCTGTATCGACCAACAAGAAGTCATAGCCGAACTGGTTGAAGCGGGTGTGAATTGTGTCGCGTGTGGTTCCTGCAATGTCGGTAACAATGTTTCTGTCAACACCTAGAAGGGCATTGATAGTCGATGATTTTCCTACGTTTGGACGGCCCACAATTGTGACTTTTGGCAAACCGCTTGTGTCCTCGATGGTATTGTTCTTGAAATGTTTAACAACCTCGTCCAATAAGTCACCTGTTCCAGAGCCTGTTATTGATGAAACACAGTACAAATTGCTATCGATTCCCAATCTGTAGAACTCTTGTGCGTCGTAGATGCGTTCGTGATTCTCGGTTTTGTTGGCAACCAAAAATACGGGTTTCTCGACATGGCGGAGCAGCTTTGCAAAGTTCATATCGAGGTCAGTCAAGCCAACCTCGGCATCAACCATAAAGATGATTACATCGGCCTCGTCGAGTGCAAGCATTACCTGTTTGTTAATCTCGCCCTCGAAAATGTCATCGCTGTTTGAAACATAACCTCCTGTATCGATTACCGAAAACTCTTTACCGTTCCACTCCGATTTTCCGTAGTTACGGTCACGGGTAACTCCGCTCTCGTCGGTTACGATGGCCTTTCTGCCACCAATCAAACGGTTGAATAGTGTTGATTTTCCCACGTTGGGGCGACCAACAATAGCTACTATATTACTCATATTTACAATTAGTTACACTTTGAATTATTCTTGTACGTATCCAAATCTCTTCAAATCATTTGCGCGGTTACGCCACTCGTGTTGAACCTTGACAAAAATCTGCATAAAGACCTTTTTGCCAAAGAACTCCTCAATGTCTTTTCGAGCAGCCGAGCCAACCTTCTTTAAGGCCTCGCCCCCTCTTCCTATAATGATTCCTTTTTGGGAGTCGCGCTCAACATAGATCAATGCCATGATATTGATTTGATTTGCATCCTCTTTGAACTCTTCAACCTCGACCTGTACAGAGTATGGAATCTCTTTCTCGTAGTTGGTAAGAATTTTTTCACGAATAATTTCGGTTACAAAGAAGCGGGCCGGTAAATCGGTCAACTCATCTTTTGGGAAATAGGGCTCTCCCTCAGGAAGCAACTCCTCAATTCTTTTGTAAAGATTCTCAACGTTGAAATTCTCGCGGGCTGATATTGGGAAAATTTCAGCTCTTGGGATGAGTTGTTCCCACTCGGAGAATAGTTTTTCAAGTTTCTCTTGGGTTGTTAAATCAATCTTGTTAAGTACCAATAACACCGGAGCTTTTGAGCGGTTAACTCGCTCAACAAAATCGATATTCTTTTTGATGTCTTCGACAGTGTCGGTAACGTAAAGAATAATGTCAGCATCGATAATTGCCGATTTCGAGAACTCCAACATGCACTCCTGCATCTTGTAGCTTGGTTTTACAACTCCCGGGGTGTCTGAAAAGACAATTTGATAATCGTCGGTGTTTACAATACCTTTAATTCGGTGTCTGGTTGTTTGTGATTTCGAGGTGATAATAGAGATTCTTTCACCTACCAAACGGTTCATTAGGGTAGATTTACCTACGTTTGGGTTTCCTACAATGTTTACAAATCCTGACTTATGTGCCATAGTTAAAAATGTTCCGCGTGCATGCACGCTCCGTTACAGGGCGCAAAGGTACTGATTTTTCGGTAATTCTGCAACTTCTATAATTTAGACTCTTTTTGACTGCGATAGAAGTGTTATTACTAAACATCTTGGAAATATTTTCGATTCTGAAGAATTGGATGAAGATGCAGTATGTGCAAAATTTGCACATACTGCCGAAGATGGTAAGATGTATAACACTAAGTTTTATAGTCTTAATGCCATCATCGCTGTAGGTTATCGTGTAAATAGTATTCGTGCCACTCAGTTTTGCAAATGGGCAACAAACTGATGTCGCACCCCGTGTGGGTGCGTGGTGTGTAATTATTCAGTTAGGAGGTTTATAATATAATTGTCAATCTCTTCCGGAGCTTTACTTGGATCAACCCAATGAATATTATACCCCTCGCGCTCCATTTTACGGAACCATGTCATTTGTCGTTTTGCAAACTGATGAATGGCAATATTCAATTTTTCAACCATCTCATCGTATGTTAATTCTCCAATGACGTATTGGGTTATGTATTTGTACTCCAAACCATAATAGATAAGATCTTCAGGCGAGGTTCCATTTTCGATAAGTCCACGCACCTCGTCAACCATACCTGCATCAAGTCTGTCATGAAGACGTTTCGTGATTCTTTTTCTGCGCACCTCACGATCAACATGAGTTCCTATAATAAGAGGGTTCAGTTTAGGAAAATTCCACTCTTGAAATGCCTCGGGGTGTGTTACATAAAACTCCTCGATTTCGATAGCGCGGATGGCACGATTGCAAGTATCACATTCGGTAGTATTGTGGAGGGATTTGTACCCCTTAAGAATTTCAATAAGTTCTGGCAGAGTTTTGGTCGATAACTCATTTCGAAGTTCCGGATTTTGTGGAACATCGAGCAACTTATAACCGGAAATAACCGATTGAACATACAGCCCACTTCCTCCGCAAAGCACAGGGAACTTTCCAAGCTCTTTACACTCCTCAAAGGCATTGTAAAAGTCGCGCTGAAACTTAAAGACTGTATATTTATCTCCGGCATTGGCTATATCTATCAAACGATATGGAATCTGCTCACCGTTAATGCAATACTCCTCAATATCTTTTCCGGTTCCAAGATCCATACCACGATATACCTGGCGTGAGTCGCCACTAATCACCAGTCCGTTAAGTTTGTGGGCTAATCTTACGGCAAGTGTGGTCTTTCCGCTTGCTGTAGGCCCCACCACTGCCAATATATTGTATTTACTGCTCATCCGTCAAAATTCTTTTTGCAAAGATAGATTAAATTGGTAAAATGTCATAACTTCGTTGCGAATTAAGAGTTAGTCAGGTGTTAGTAATTGAGTGAATAGATGGAAGAGATTAGGTTAAGGGCGTTGGAGCCGGAGGATTTGGAAATTTTATATCAATGGGAGAATGATGCAACTCTGTGGAGTTGTTCAGATACTCGTGCCCCCTTGTCAAGGTATAATCTGAAGGAGTATATCAGTACATCGCATCTTGATATTAACATCTCCGGGCAGGTGCGTTTTGTTGCTGAGTTGAATGGTGTTGCTGTCGGTTTTGCGGATCTGTTTGATTATGATGCACATAATCGTAGAGCCGGAGTTGGAATTTTGGTTTATGATAAGGAGTTGCGAGGTAAAGGCATAGGCACTGCGATATTGATGCAGCTTTGTGGATACGCTAAAAATGTTATTTCGCTTCACCAATTGTCTGCTTCGGTTTCCGAGAATAACGTGGCAAGCCTACGCCTGTTTGAGGCGTGTGGCTTTGAGAGGTGTGGATACAAACGAGAGTGGCGTTTGAATGGAACACTGTGGGAAAATGTGATAGACCTGCAACTTATCTTTTAAACTCCTTTACAAAGATAACAGGGTTGTCGTCCTCGTCGATCGCTGCTAAAAGTTGTTCAAGCTTCTTTCTTGTTTCCGGGTTGGTAAACTTTCCATGTTTTAGCATTGTTGGAATGTTTACTTTAAGAACGGATGGGCTACAAGCCCAATATATTTTATTATCATAAATGAGTTCCCGTCCCATAATGCGAAGTCCACCATCGTTTATTATTATAAAGGAACTTGTCGATGATTTTGTGCTATTTGTTTGAAAATCATGTATGAACCTGAGAACAACCTGCCCCCGGGTATAATGTCCGCACAGAAAATTTGGGGTTACTCCGTTTACGTTTACATTACTTATTGTGTTGTTATTTGATTCGTAATCATTGCACTCAAAAAGTCCTAATTTCATGATATCTTGGGGCGTTCTGTTTGTGATATTGAAATATATAAGTGGTTCTACCTTGTCGCCATCAAATCTGTATAATGTGTCATTATTCCATAGGGTAAAATAGAAGGCATCCTTGTCTAAAATAGTTCCATCATCATCGCCCCATCCATATTGTGCAGATATAGAGTCTGTAGGAATAAAACTCTTAATCTCGTTTGTGTAAATATTGCATGTCATAAGGTTGTGGGTGGCCATATCGGGATATGTCAATATAGCCATCTTGTCATTGATAAATGCAAATTTGTCGAGGGGCAGATTAACAATAGAGTCGGTTTCGCTTGAAAATGGAATTTCACGGTAACCGTTGCCATCTTTGTTGTATATTATACATTTTTGGCTAAAATGGTCATAAAAGAATATTGAATCATTCATGAATGAGAAATTGTCTGAGAATATAATCTCGCCCGGTCCCCTTCCGGATTTTCCAATGGTATTAATGAATTTACCCTCGGAGTTGAAGCGGTATATGGCTCCATTCATCATGTCTTGATCAGTAAAGTATATGTCGCCATTATGAATGTAAAAGCGACTACTATAAGATAACAGTGCATTGTCATTGTTTTCCAATTGAATGATTTCCAGGTCATCTGTAAATGCGAATGATATATCGCAAATGGGGTCAACATTAATCTTATTGTGATTGATGTCAATGGTGTATATGTCTTCATGTTTTACATTGGAATTGCATCCAATTAAAATTGAACAGATTATGGAAATCGTTGCTATATAATTTGATATGTTTCTTTTCATGTTATGCTATTTTATTTTTTTGCAAAGATAATTAGTTTTTTTAACAGAGGGGAAGCTTGGTTATTTTTTTATAGGAGGATAAACCTTTTTGAGAAATGGTTGTCTATGTAAAAGTAACAAATAAATTTGTAATATGAAGAAGATCGCGTTGATAGCAGGTTTCGTTATGATGCTTGCAATTTCGGCTGAAGCGCAGGAGCGTAGAGGTGGATTTGGAGGTCCTGGTGGCCCTGGAGGTTTCCAGGCAAGAATGGTTGAGATGATGAAGGAGAATATTCCTAATCTAACTCAGGTACAGACCGACAGTATTACTGCATTTATGAATCGTCAGGCTGAGGAGATGAGAAAGAATCGTCCAGAGCCGGGACAGCAGGGTCAAGGTTTTGATCGTGAAAAGATGCGTGAAATGATGGAGCAGAGACAAAAGGCTCAGAATGAGAAATTTAAAGAGATTCTTACAGAGGAACAATATAGCGCTTACCAGAAATGGCAAGAGGAGATGCGAAAGAATCGCCCACAGTTCGGTGGCGGACCGATGGGTGGTCATTGATTGATGTTTTGATTGTGAAATGGGGGAGGTGAAAACCTCCCCTGTTTTATGCCATACACTCCGGGCAATCACAATCGTCATCGTGCTCTTCGTGGTGAGAGTGAATGTCGCTGAGTTGGGATTCTATTGTATTTAAAATATCCTCGGCGAATGGCGAATTTTGTTGTGGAGAGTTGAGTAGAGTGTCTTGCAGTTCGTGCAACAAATCGTGATTTGCATATCGCAACTGCTCCTCAATGGCAGTTGTCGCCTCCATGGCAACAATAAAATCGCCCTCGGTAGCCAATTTGCAAAGCATTGGTAAAAGTGCCGAGAAATCCATTGTAGATTCCCAACAAACTCTGATAAGCTTTGCTTGGGCTTCAGGATTTTCATTCAGTGAGTTTATGCCATTCTGTAGCATTGGTATAAAGGCCGGATCTTTTATCTCGGCCAGAAGAGTAGCAATTGCTCCTTCGGCAGAGTGGTGTAGCTCCGGATCTTTCAGAACCTCAAAAAGAAGCGGGACGATGTTGATATCGCCCTCGCTCTTTATTTCTGATATTGCGTTTTTAATCAGTTCTTTATCTTCGGATTGAAGATTACTGATTATTTTGTTTGTGTCTAACATTATATCTTTTTACTCCTCGTCATTGTTGTTAATATCCGCTCTTGGATGGTATTTGTAGATAGTATCTTTCAAATAGTGATTGTCCAGGTGTGTGTATATTTCGGTTGTAAGGATTGACTCGTGCCCAAGCATATCTTGAACGGCACGTAAATCTGCACCACCCTGAACCAAAGCCGATGCAAATGAGTGGCGGAAGGTGTGTGGTGAGATTTTTTTGGTTATTCCGGCTCTCTCTGCAAGATGCTTAATTATATTGAATACCATGACTCTTGATAATGGTCTTCCATGTTTGTTCAAGAATACAATGTCGGCATTCTCGGTAGGTATATCAAGGTAATCACGATATGCTTTGAAGTAGTTTCTTAGCTCGTTTTTTGCATTTTTACTGAGTGGAATCATGCGCTCTTTGTTTCCTTTGCCTTCGATTTTTACAATGCTTGTGCGGAAGTTGATGTTTGATAGTTTAAGATCGATCAACTCAGATACTCTAAGACCGCATGAGTAGAGCATTTCAATAATTGCTCGGTTTCTTTGCCCTTCGGGTTTATACATCTCAACGGCATTTTCGATTGCGTCAACCTCGTCGGCAGTTAAAATGTTCGGCAATTTTCTGCCAATTTTTGGAGCCTCTAACATTTTTGCAGGGTTGCTGCCAATAACTCCGTCGAATACCAAATATTTAAAGAATGAGCGAATACTTGAAATGGTTCTTGCCTGTGTGCGCTCGGTTACGCCATTCTCCATTAACAATGCAATGAAATCTGAAAGATGTTCGTTTGTTGCTTCTGTGGGTGATGCCACTCCATGGTTATCATTGCAGAATGATGCAAGTTTGTTAATGTCGTTTAGGTAGGCGTCAACTGAATTTGGAGATAATGAACGCTCTAAGATTAGAAAACTCTTGTAGTTTTCGATTGCTATTTTCCAGTCCATAATGGTGTTTATGTTGTTTATAATTTTTATTTTATTGTTAACGTCACGGCAAAGATATTATATATTTTATTTATATCAAATTCAATAATGATAAAATTATTCTTAACTTTG
>CAZMOG010000049.1:0-14620 GCA_964567845.1 uncultured Odoribacter sp.
TTGTAGCCAACAAAATCAACCTATTTTCTTCTTGACAAGTGTCAAACTCCGGAAGGTAAATAATAAATAGGATATAGACAAGAGAAATTACACATATATATCTCGAATGTGCAATTCATTCTCCTCGACACTGCGTTCAAAATTCAAAGAATCCCAATCGGACATTGGCAATCTGCCCTGCATATAGGCCGGCAAAACTTCATAACGATACCTACTGCCATCTACATATTTACGCACCCAAACAGGCACACTCTCAACACCAAAGAACAGCTCGCCATCAATATCCTTGCCTATATACAACTTAATATTCAAGCCCCCATCCTTGTACCGCTCACGCTGATTGGAAATAAAATTTCCCAAAGAGTAAAACACTCCTCCCACCAGATTCTTATTTCCATCCCAATACAAATCGACAGGTTGTACCACATGAGGATGGGCACCTATCACAAAATCTGCACCCCACTCCCTACACAACTTGCCCAACTGTCGCTGATATGAATTTTCTGTACGTGCATACTCCCATCCCCAATGCATCACCACTATTTTAACATCGGCCCCGGCAGCCAAAACCAAATCGCGTTTAATCACTGTACTATCAATCAAACTCACAACCTGCCCCATTGGCACTCGAATACCATTTGTTCCGTAGGTATAATTCAGCAAAGCCACCTCAATTCCATTACAATCCACAAACAGCACCCTATTCTTCTCATAATCACTACTATCACGCCAGGTTCCCAAATGCAACAACCCCAAAGAATCTGCGCAATCAAGAGTACGGGCGAGGCCTCGCCTACCCCCGTCACAGCAATGATTATTGGCCGTAAAGATCAAATCCACTCCACTCTGCTTTAATGCCGCCATACACTCGGGAGGTGATTTAAAAACAGGATAGCCGGTATATGAATCCGAACCTATGGTTGTCTCGAAATTTATTGCAGTCAAATCCGCACTATTCCATAACGAATCCACGTAACGCAATGTAGGTTGAAAATCATACTCTCCATCTGATTTAAGCGAGGCCGTAAGTTGAGGCAAATGCTGCATATAATCGCCGACAAAGAGAATTGTTGCTGTTTTTGGAACAAACTGCTCTATATCCGGCAATTTTAACTCCTTAATCACAAGTTTATCCGATTGATTATCAAAACAACCAAAACAGATAAACATGTGAAAAATTATTAAAATTCTTCTAAACATTCTACCCCCTTTTAACACTATATCCTCACCAAACATTTAGTTTACAAAATGTTAATTTTAAAGGTGAATTGAATAACAAAATTAATAATTTTACGTAAAAAATTAGTAACTTTGCAACTTATTAGTAAAACAACATATAAAACGCACAAAACATGATATTTACAGCCGAGAACAGCCTTTTAATCTTTTCTATACTACTCTTCGTTAGTATAACAGTGAGTAAAACCGGATACAAATTCGGAATGCCCGCCCTTTTAATCTTCTTAGTAGTGGGAATGATTTTTGGTAGCGATGGTCTGGGCTTGCAATTTAACGATGTGGAAGATGCCCAATTCATAGGTATGATTGCCTTGGGTGTAATTCTGTTCTCGGGAGGTATGGATACCAAATATAATGAGATTAAACCGGTCATGTCGCAAGGAATTATCCTATCAACATTGGGAGTTATACTGACCACCCTATTTACAGGATTCTTCATCTATTGGATTGGTAAAATCGTACCTAACTCGGAAATTGCACTTCCATTGACAACAGCTCTGCTTTTGGCAGCAACAATGTCATCAACCGACTCTGCATCGGTATTCAACATTCTACGTTCACACAAAATGCACTTGAAACACAACTTGCGCCCAATGCTTGAGTTAGAGAGTGGTAGTAACGATCCTATGGCGTATATGTTGACCATTGTATTGATTCAATTCATACAATCATCAGAGCTTGGTGTGGCCGAAATCATAGGTTCCTTTTTGGTACAATTCATTGTAGGAGCCGCAGCAGGATTCCTGTTAGGCAAATTGGCGGTGGTTGTGATAAACAAAATATCACTTCCAAACCCATCGCTATACTCTATCATGCTGTTAAGTTTCATATTCTTTATCTTCTCGATAAGCGACATGATACATGGAAACGGCTACTTGGCTGTCTATATCGCCGGAATTATGGTAGGAAACGCAAGAATCACAAACAAACGCGAAATTGCGACCTTTATGGATGGCATGACATGGCTATTCCAAATTGTAATGTTCCTTACCTTGGGATTACTTGTAAATCCACATGAATTGCTTGGAATTGCACTGATTGCATCTTTGATAGGAGTCTTTATGATTATTGTGGCACGCCCACTGAGTGTATGGCTCTGTCTGATTCCATTCCGCAAAATGAACTCCAGATCCAAACACTTTGTATCGTGGGTGGGTCTTCGTGGTGCTGTTCCCATTATTTTCGCCACATATCCTGTAGTTGCTAAAATCGAGGGAGCAAACCTTATCTTCAATGTAGTATTCTTCATTACCATTCTATCACTTGTAATACAGGGATCAACAATTCCCTGGGTTGCACGCAGACTACGATTGGCAAGAAAACAGAAGAAAGAGGGCAACGACTTTGGAGTTGAGCTTCCAGAAGAGATTGATACAAACCTTAAGGATATTGTATTGAGCGAGGAGATGCTTATTCACGGAAACACCCTTAAAGAGATAAGATTGCCGGAAGGAACTCTTGTAATGCTTGTAAAACGAGGCAACGACTTCCTTATTCCCAATGGAAGCCTTGAATTGGAGTCGGGTGATAAACTGCTTCTTATGAGGAAAAATTAGAAGCTGAAATCGTTTGAGTGGATTTTTCGAAAAAAATAGAGGCTAATATTGTGGATAATAAAGAGTTTTTATAATTTTGGAGTGCGAAAAAAAAGAAATTCATTAACCTTTTAAACAGATAAAAAAAGATGATTAAAGTTGGTATCAACGGATTCGGACGTATTGGACGTTTTGTATTCCGCGCTGCTCAGACAAGAAACGACATCGAGATCGTAGGTATTAACGACCTTTGCCCGGTTGATTACTTGGCTTACATGCTTAAGTATGACACAATGCACGGACAGTTCGAGGGAACTATCGAGGCTGACGTAGAGAACAGCAAATTGATCGTTAACGGTAAGGCTATCCGCGTAACTGCAGAGAGAAACCCTGCTGATTTGAAGTGGAACGAGGTCGAGGCTGAGTACGTAGTTGAGTCTACAGGATTGTTCTTGACAAAGGAGAAGGCTCAGGCTCACATCGAGGCTGGTGCTAAGTATGTTGTAATGTCTGCTCCTTCAAAGGACGACACTCCAATGTTCGTTTGCGGTGTTAACTTCGACAAATATGTAAAGGGAACTCAGTTTGTTTCTAACGCTTCTTGTACAACAAACTGCTTGGCTCCTATCGCTAAGGTATTGAACGACAAGTTCGGTATTACAGACGGTTTGATGACAACAGTACACTCTACAACAGCTACTCAGAAGACAGTTGACGGTCCGTCTTTGAAGGACTGGAGAGGTGGACGTGCTGCTGCCGGTAACATCATCCCATCTTCAACAGGTGCTGCTAAGGCTGTAGGTAAAGTTATTCCTGAGTTGAACGGAAAGTTGACAGGTATGGCATTCCGCGTTCCTACTTTGGATGTATCTGTAGTTGACTTGACAGTAAACTTGGCTAAGTCTGCAACATACGCTGAGATTTGTGCAGCTATGAAGGAGGCTTCTGAGACTTACTTGAACGGAGTTCTTGGTTACACAGAGGAGGAGGTTGTATCTTCTGACTTCTTGGGTTGTACTTTGACCTCTATCTTCGATGCTAAGGCTGGTATCGCTTTGACAGACAAGTTCGTTAAGGTTGTATCTTGGTACGATAACGAGATTGGTTACTCTAACAAGGTATTGGAGTTGATTGCTCACATGGCTAAGGTAAACGCTTAATTGACGTTAAGTCATAAATTCATAAGGCTGACCATACGGTCAGCCTTAATTTTTAATATTATTATTCTCTTGTATGAGCCGTGAGCGTCCGTCTCGTAAAGCACCATTATAAAACAATATGTGGTATATGCTTTAAAGAGACACTAGCGGAAGGCGATTAGTATTCAAGGAACATTTGCCGTAAACAAAACTGCTGTTTGAGCTGCGAAGCAGCGAGTTCTGTTTTGTAGGCAAATGGACGTAGAAATACTTGAGCCGTGAGCGTCCGTCTCGTAAAGCATATACCACATATAACCTCAAGTACAAAGAATTAAAGACATGGAAGAAATTCTGCCAACAGTAAATGAACAAGGCCAAACAACAGGCTGCGCCACAAGAACAGAATGCCACAACGGAAGCAAACTGCTCCACCCCGTGGTTCACCTACACCTCATAAACGACAAAGGTGAAATATTCCTGCAGAAACGCAGCATGACCAAAAAACTGCTACCGGGATACTGGGACACCGCAGTCGGTGGCCACATCAGCTATGGCGAAACCACAGAAACAGCCCTACAACGTGAAACGATAGAAGAGCTTGGCTTGACACAATTCAAGGCAGAACTACTTGCAACATACCTATGGGAATCACAAACAGAGCGTGAATTCATCAACGTATTCATCTGCAAAGAGTATGGTCAACTCACCATAGACAACGACGAAGTAGATGAAGGCAAATTCTGGAGCAAAGAGGAGATTGAAGCTGCCATTGGCACAAAAAACCTCACCCCAAACTTCGAACACGAATACCTCACCCTCCTCAAAACAATCAAATAAAAAAGTATAAACTATATTGAGATCAACTCCTTACCTATTAATCTAATCTCATCTTTAATTAATTCCAAACGTTCCTTAGAAGGACGTTTACTACCGCTTATATATTGAGCTAATAGAGATTGAGATATACCTATTCTACGTGCAACTGCAGAAGCATTAATCTCGGGATGTGACATAAACAACTCGTATAATTGAGAAGAATTCTTAGTTTTAAAGAAACCATCAAAACTTAAATCCTCGTCAATATCTGCCCAATGAATTCCAAACGAATCAACTATATAATTTTCACGTTGCAATTGCGTAGCATACCTTAAACGTGGGTAATCTGAGAAATTTTCACACGCTTCCCTACCATCAACAGTTCTAATATACACTGCCGTATCAGTAATCCATACCTTTTCAATATCTATCATCGATATTATTTATTGTTTTAATCTCATTTTTCAAATATAGGTAATAAAATCATTACCTACAATGGTTAGACACACATTTTGTCTCAATAAAGCCATATTAAGGCTTATTGTAACACATTATTCACAGCACAAAGATAATAATTTACTTTATATATTTTATGTTTTGTTTGAAATTTATAAACGCTATAAAAAAGTGCCACAGAAAAACTATGACACTCTATGGTTTATTTATAAACGTTAAATGCAAAATCTTATTTAATCGTATATTTTACAATATCCATACGTTCATCAACCCTGGTAAAGACAAACATATCCTTACCATTAGGAGAAACTGATAATTTTATGATTGGATAATCAAGCTCATAAGCACCAACAACCTGACCATCATAACTCATTACAACAATCCTATACTCTATAGACTTATCAATATCATGTGCCCAATCATCCGTAGTATATCCATTGTAAACCAAGAAAATATTATCTGAAGTAAGATGAACGGACATAAATGTTTGAGGATTATCGTTTAAGAACTTTAATTTATTCTCTGCAAAATAGATTGAATATTCATCCAACATAACCTCCCAACACTTTACTACAGCACCATCATCTGCAACATCATAACAAACAACATATGGTAATCTTCCAGAAGCATATATTACCTTATTGCCATGGGTTTTTATATCACCAACAAAGGTGTTATACAATTTAATTTCATCTGGTTTTTCCCATTCAACTGGTAAATTACCAAATTTGTGCTTAAACTGCATTTTAGAATCAAATAGAACAAACATTGAATCTTTAGCAAAATATGGTAACGACACAATATATCCATTATCAAGCTTAGCCAACTTAGTAGATACAATATCCTTTCTATCTGATTCATATTGATTATATGAATTGATAATCAAAGAATCTCTGTGTAATGATATTTTTGAAGCTATCAATTTACTCTGCATTACATCATAAATATACAACGAATCATAACTATTAGAGAATCCCAAAAAATATGGCGATATAAACTCAAAATCTCCGCGCCCTCTTTTAAAAGGAGCCTGAATAAAATCGCCAGTATTAATATCATACACTTCTACCACACCTTTACTTAAGCGAGGATCACATAATATCAATAATGAGTCTATAACATACATCTTCTGAGGATAGTCAACTATATAGTCACACCCCGATGGAACTCCAACCAAATTTTCAAATGCAATATTTCTTAATCCATTATTATCAGTACCACACGCACATAACAACAATAGAAATAAAAAGCATTTGATCATATTACACTTAATCATATTTTGTACTACTTTCATATTGAGAATTAATTTTAACTTAAATAAATTACAAACATCGGAACCATGTATGGAGCACTGTTAAAAATGAATATATTACCCCTATCCATAACAAAATATCGCAACTCCTTAGGGAACTTATCAACGTAAGGAGGCACATATACACCATATCCATAACCATCATTAGAGTATTGCCATTTGAGTCCATCCCTACACTCCGATGTAACATACGAAATAAACAACCCCGAAGCCGGAATAACTACATCAAAACCTGTCAAATCTATATTATACCAATCACTACCGGCTACAGACACATGTACTCCCTTAGAAATCACATCGAAACAGCTATCCTTACGTACACGCCCGGAAAGCGCAGAACGCAAAGAGGCTCTACTATCATTTACAAATCCTTGAACTCTAAACAACAGATCCGCATCAATCGAACCCGAAGGATTAACATAAAATTTAATAGAATCTATAGTTTTACCAACATCTTTACCGTCGGGTAAATAATGTACTCCGGTCTCTAATCCATGTGAACGCGTAGCCAAGGCTCCACGTATCTTATTTGCAACGTCAACCTCAACATCGGGAAGTCCTACAACTTTTGTTTTAGATCTCTTATTATTTACAACCACATCAGGTAAAATATAATCTTGTTCTTTTAATTTTATCACAACTGTTTCAAATGAATCAAAATCCTTTACCGCTCTAACAAATTCATAATATCCTATTGCTGAGACAACTATTTCAGCATTTGAAATATCATTTACATTTAAAGAAAATTCACCACTCTTATCTGCAACAGTACCCGCTACCAAATCACCATTAACCGTTAGAAGGACAGAAGCATAAGAGACCCTCTCCTCTGTATTTGAATTAACAATTGAGCCCTTAAACAAAATCTGCGCATTAATTTCGAATGTAGAAAAAAGGCAAATCAACAACAATAAACTATGTAAAAAACTCTTTTTCATACAAAATCACATCAATTAAAGTTCAACAAAGATAACAAAAAAAGTGCCACAGAAGAACTGTGACAACACTCTATATAAAATATTTTGCGGAGGAGTATATATTTTTTGAAAACTAGCGGAAGGCAATTACAATTCAAGGAAAATTTACCGTCATAAAACTGCTGTTTGAGCTGCGAAGCAGTGAGTTCTGTTTTATAGGTAAATTGACGTAGAAATTGTTGAGCAGTAAGCGTCATTTCAAAAAATATATACTCCGTAGCCGTTACCACGCAAACATCGGTCTATCCGCCATCATAGCATTAACCTCGGCTCTAACCTGAGCAATAACCTGGTCATTATCAGGATCAGAAAGAACACGGTCAATCATATCAACAATAACCTTCATATCCTCCTCCTTCAAACCACGGGTAGTAATTGCAGGAGTTCCTACACGAATACCGGAAGTCTGGAAAGGTGAGCGAGAATCGAATGGAACCATATTCTTGTTGATTGTAATGTCGGCAAGTACCAATGTATTCTCAGCCTTCTTACCTGTCAACTCAGGGAACTTAGAACGCAAATCTATAAGCATACAGTGGTTATCTGTTCCACCTGATACAACAGAATATCCCTTAGCAATAAACTCGGCAGCCATAACCGCGGCATTCTTCTGAACCTGCTTTGCATACTCCTTGTATGAATCGGTCAAAGCCTCGCCAAAAGCAACTGCCTTAGAAGCAATTACATGCTCAAGAGGTCCTCCCTGTTGTCCCGGGAACACCGCTGAATTCATAATTGCAGACATCATCTTAATCTCGCCCTTTGGAGTTGTAATTCCCCATGGATTTGGAAAATCTTTTGGCAAGAAGATCATACCACCACGAGGTCCGCGAAGAGTCTTGTGGGTAGTAGTGGTTACAATGTGACAATATTCGAATGGGTTATTCAAAAGACCGGCAGCAATAAGGCCTGCTGGGTGAGCCATATCGTACATCAACAATGCGCCAACCTTATCGGCAATCTCACGCATTCTCTTATAATCCCAATCACGTGAATATGCAGAAGCACCTGAAACAATCATCTTTGGTTTGTGCTCCAAGGCCAAACGCTCCATCTCATCGTAATCAACCAAACCTGTCTTTTCGTCAACATGATAAGCAATTGGCTTATAGTTAATTCCTGACAAGTTTACAGCCGATCCGTGAGAAAGGTGTCCTCCGTGAGCCAAATCCAATCCCAAGTAGGTATCACCAGGCTTCATACAAGCAAAGAATACAGCTGCATTTGCCTGAGCTCCTGAGTGAGGCTGAACATTTGCATACTCTGCACCGAAAAGCTTGCAGGCACGCTCAATAGCCAATCTCTCCACCTGGTCAACAACTTGACAACCTCCATAATAACGTGCTCCGGGATAACCCTCTGCATATTTGTTTGTCAAGCATGAACCCATAGCCTCCATTACCTGATCGCTTACAAAGTTTTCGGAAGCAATAAGCTCAATTCCATGTTGTTGTCTTTTGTGCTCCTCTTCAATTAGATTGAAAATTGTATTATCTCTCTCCATGATTGTTTTAAGGTATTGATTAATAGTAGTAAAAAGGCGGACTGCCCGAATTGGGCAGCCCACTCATGATATTATCCTCCGAAGTTATCGTACATTACGTTCTCGTCTGGAACTCCCAACTCATACAGCATATTTGTAACTGCCTGAATCATCATTGGAGGTCCGCACAAATAGTACTCGATATCCTCTGGATTCTCGTGATTCTTCAAATAGTTCTCGAAGATTACATTGTGAACGAATCCCGGCTTATAAGCTACACCTGCAGCATCGGCCTCAGGATCCGGACGGTCAAGAGCCAATGTCCAGTTGAAGTTATCGAACTCCTCCTGAATTGCATTGAACTCATCAACATATGGAGCCTCTTTAAGAGCACGAGCGCCATACCAGAATGTAATCTTTGTATCGGTAATCTTCTTGGTCTTGAAGATATCGTAAATGTGTGAACGCATTGGCGCCATACCTGCTCCACCTCCGATAAACATCTTCTCGTTCTTTGTCTCGCGCAAGAAGAACTCTCCGTAAGGACCTGAAACGATAATCTTGTCGCCCGGCTTACGTGAGTGGATGTATGAAGAGCAGATTCCAGGGTTAACATCCATGAACTTACCTGCAGCTCTATCAAATGGAGGAGTTGCAATACGAATGTTCAACATGACAATGTTACCCTCTGCAGGGTGGTTAGCCATTGAGTAAGCTCGATAGGTTGGCTCCGGATTGTGCATCTTCAAGTCGAACATCTTCATGTTCTCCCAATCCTGCTTGTAACGATCATCAACCTCGATATCCTTGAAGTCAACATCGATTGCAGGTACATCGATCTGGATATAACCTCCGGCACGGAAGTTCAATGTCTCGCCCTCCGGCAATTTAACAACAAACTCCTTCAAGAAGGTAGAGATATTCTTGTTAGAGATAACCTCGCACTCCCACTTCTTGATACCAAGAACAGATTCTGGGATTAACATCTCTGTATCCTCTTTAACCTTTACCTGACAAGCCAAACGCCAATCCTCGTGTTGTTGTTTATAAGAGAAGAATCCCTTCTCGGTTGGAAGAATACTACCTCCACCGCTAACAACCTGACACTTACACATTCCGCAAGCACCCTTTCCTCCACAAGCTGATGGAAGGAAAATTTTCTCATTTCCAAGAGTAGCCAACAGGCTGCTTCCCGGATCTGTCTCAACAATTCTGCTACCGCCGTTGATGCTCACCTTAACCCTGCCCTTTGGAGTCAACTTCTCTTTAGCCAAAAGAAGAAGTCCTACCAACACAATGATTACAAGTGTAAATACGACTATTGCAGAAAACAATATTGAAGTATTCATTGTATTTCTCTATTTACTGATTACAAACTAAGTCCTGAGAAACAGATGAATGAAATTGCCATCAAACCTGTCATGATGAAGGTAATTCCAATTCCACGCAATGGAGCGGGAACATCTGAATATTTAAGTTTCTCTCTAATAGCCGCCATACCTACAATAGCGAACATCCAGCCAAGACCTGCGCCAAGACCGTAACAAGCAACCTCGCCTATGTTAACCCAATCTTTCTGTTGCATAAACATTGAGGCTCCCATTACCGCACAGTTCACAGCGATCAATGGCAAGAAAATTCCAAGCTGGTTATACAATGATGGAGAGAATTTCTCAACAACCATCTCAACCAACTGTACAATAGCAGCAATAACGGCAATAAACAGGATAAGGCTAAGGAAACTCAAATCGATTGAAGCGGCAGCCTCGCCCATACACCATGCCAATGCACCCTCTTTCAACACATACTCGTTCAAAAGATAGTTCACCGGAGTTGTAATCAACAATACGAATACAACGGCAACACCCAAACCAAATGAGGTCTTTACATTCTTAGAGATAGCCAAGAATGAACACATACCCAAGAAGTATGCAAAGATCATGTTTTGAGTGAAAATGTTCTCAACTATTATTCCAAAATAATTTCCCATAATCTTTTACCTCGTTTAATTATTCTCAATCAAATCAGGGTTCTTTGCTCTTTGGTACCAAATAATCAATCCTATAAGGATCAATGGCATTGGAGCCATCTGCATCAAACCGTTGTTCATATAACCCCAATCATAGAATGCCTGTGGCATTACCTGGAAACCGAACAAAGTTCCTGATCCAAGCAACTCACGAACAAATGCTATGATTACAAGAATCATTCCATATCCCAAACCGTTTCCAATTCCGTCAAGAAGTGATGGCCATGGCTTGTTTGCCAATGCATACGCCTCAATACGTCCCATGATAATACAGTTTGTGATAATCAAACCAACATATACTGAAAGTTGCTTACTAACATCGTAAACAAATGCCTTCAATACCTGGTCAACAATGATTACAAGTGCAGCAACTACAACCAACTGCACAATGATACGGATACGGTTTGGAATTGTGTTTCTCAACAATGAAAGAATCACGTTGGAAAAAGCACAAACCACTGTAACCGACAATCCCATTACAAACGCAGGTTTCAACTGCGAAGTAACAGCCAAAGCAGAGCAAATACCCAAAATCTGTACAAGAACCGGGTTATTTGCACTCAACGGGCCCAATAGAGCCTCTCTGTTCTTATCTGAAAATAGTGCGCTCATATTCTTTTACATTAATTTTGGTTACCACTCAAGAAAGCTTTATAGTTCTCGAAATAGTCTGCAAGCATTGCATCAACGGCATTTGAGGTGATTGTACCTCCAGAAAGAGCATCAACCTCAACATTACCTAAGCCTTTTGATGAGGCACCCTTGCTAATCTTCAAGATACGATCTCCACTCTCGTTGAAAACCTTCTTGCCTGCAAAATGGTTACGGAACTTCTCTTTGTTTACAATCTCGGCTCCCAATCCAGGAGTCTCTCCTGCATGATCGAAGAAGATTCCATAAATAGTATTCTTGTCTTCATTAAATGATGCATAGCCCCAAATAGCACCCCAAAGTCCTGTTCCATACATTGGAATAATATACTTTTGAGCTCCATCGACTGTTGCCACGAAAACAGGCAACTGACGCTCTGCTGCAGGCTTCTTGTACTCTTTTGCAATATCTACATCGAAAGCCTCAACACCCTCAACCTTCTGGTTCTGAGCATTAACAACGAAAGTCTCTGTAATGTATTTATTATAATTCTCCTCAGCATCTGCTGCCAAAACGTCAATGTTAGCCGCACTAAGGATATTCTGCTTCTTCTCATTCTTTATATTTGCATCCTGGAATGGCTTCAATGACAAAGATACCACTGACAAAAGAGCGGCAACTACCACAACCATTACTACAGAATATATAAAGGTGTAAGAATTACTCTGTGTATTCATCTCTATATCCTCCTTTATTAAGCGTTAACTTTTGCACGTTTCATACGACGATTGATATTTGCCTGAACAACTACCCAGTCGATAAGCGGAGCGAACGAGTTCATAAGCAAGATTGCCATCATCATTCCCTCAGGATAACCGGGGTTCTTCAAGCGGATAAGAATTGCCATAACTCCTACCAACAATCCATAAACGTACTTACCAACATTTGTCTGAGCCGATGTTACAGGATCGGTTGCCATAAATACAGCACCGAATGCAAATCCACCAAGGCACAACTGCATCAAAGCATCGCAAGCATTACCTAAAATCAGCAATGAAATTACGAAACCTCCAACGAATACTGAAAGCATTGTACGCCAGCTTGCAACTCCGGTTGCCAACAAAATCACTGCTCCGATAAGGATTGCAATTACCGATGTCTCACCGATAGCACCGGGAATCAATCCTATGCAACTCTCCATCAAAGATACGCCTACAGGATTTCCTACAGCCTGCTCAGCAAGAGGTGTAGCTGCCGAAATTGCATCTGCACCGCAAGATTTTGCAACCCATACCTTATCACCTGTAATCATACTTGGATATGCGAAGAAGAAGAATGCACGAGCAACCAACGCAGGGTTCCAGATATTCATACCTGTACCTCCGAAGATCTCCTTACCAATGATAACCGCAAATGCAGTTGAAACAGCCACCATCCAAAGTGGAGCCTCGACCGGCATTACCATTGGAATCAAGATTCCTGAAACAAGGAATCCCTCATTAATCTCGTGTCCCTTAATCTGAGCAACAGTAAACTCAACACCAAGTCCAACGATATATGAAACAATAATCATTGGAAGCACCTTCAACAATCCAAAGCCAACCATGCACCAGAAAGATGCATCCTGACCGATTGCCAAGTAGTGCTGGTAACCTACATTATAAATACCGAACAACAATGCAGGAAGCAAAGCTATCACAACTGCAATCATTGTACGCTTCAAATCCACTGCATCGCGAATGTGCGAACCCTTTGAAGTTACAGTGTTCGGTACGAACAGAAATGACTCAAATCCTGTGAAGACAGAGTGCAATTTTGCAAACTTTCCGCCCTCAGAGAAAGTGGGTTTCTGTTTATCTAAAAATTCACGTAAACACTTCATTCTGTCAAAATTTAATTAGTTGGTCTCTTTCATCATCAAAGCAATTCCGTTATCCAAAATCTCCTGCACAGGAATTTTAGATGTACATACGAACTCGCAAAGAGCCATATCCTCGGGAATCACCTCGTAAATTCCCAACTGCTCCATTTGATCAATATCTCCTGCCAAAACAGCCTTCAAAAGGTAAACCGGATAGATATCCATTGGCAACACATTCTCGTACTGTCCTGAAACTACGAAAGCACGACCCTCGCCATTATAATTGGTATCAAGATCATAAACTTTCTTAGGACACAAGAATGAACCGAATAGACGAGAAGCAGAGAATTTCTTGGTTCCCGGCATCATCCAACCCATAAACTCGTAGTGATCTCCCTCAGGAATTACTGTTACAACATTGGTGTAGTAACACATGTAACACTCACGAGCAACCTTGGTTCCTGTCAATACATTACCACAAATCACACGGTAGTTATCGGCAACTTTCTGCGATGCCAACAATGCATCCATCTTAACTCCCGATGTAACCTGATAGTAAGCAGGGGTTGCAACACCGGAACCGGCAACAGCAACAACCTTTTCTGCAACGTAGTTACCGCTATTGAACAGATGTCCGATAATAGCTACATCCTGAATATTTACAGTCCATACATACTCTCCCTTGTTAATTGGCGATGTGTGGGCAATCTGAATTCCCACATTACCTGCAGGGTGTGGACCATCGAAATAGTTGACCTCCACATTCTTCATTGAAGCGAAAATAGAACTCTCCATTCCCTTCTTCAACCCCAAATTCACAGGCTTGCCTGCCAACTTGGCAAGAATCTCGAAACCTTTGTTCAAATCAGCCTCTTTACCCTTCAATGCAACCTGATAGTCAGGAGCCAACGGAGCTGAATCGAATGCTGAAACGTAGATAGCCTTTGGCTCTACATCCTGATTTGCAATGATACCGTACGGACGCTGGATAACCATCGGCCATACTCCGGCATCAAGCATTGTAGCCTTGATAGCCTCTTTTGTGCCACCCTGAACATCAAACTTCTTGTACTCTGTCTTTGAGTCAGCCTCAACTACAACGGCAAGCAGTTTACGACGCTCTCCTCTGGCAACCTCTACGACTCTACCGCTAACAGGAGCAACGAACTTCACCTCAGGATT
>CAZMOG010000050.1:0-14541 GCA_964567845.1 uncultured Odoribacter sp.
AAAGTGGTCCGCAAGTAGCAGAATGTCCTGCCCTCGCTTGCGCAGAGGTGGAATGTGAATCTCAATGGTGTTCAATCGGTACAATAGATCTTGTCGGAAACGCTCCTCTTGAATCATATTGAAAATATCGGCATTGGTTGCTGAGATTAACCTGATGTCAATGGGAATCTGTTGAGTGCCTCCAAGTCGGTTTATAACTCTCTTCTCTAATGCAGTCAGAAGTTTGGCCTGCATAGGCATGCTGAGGTTTCCAATCTCGTCTAAAAACAGGGTTCCTTTGTGTGCAAGCTCCATGCGTCCTGCCTTTGCTTTGCGAGCATCGGTAAAGGCTCCCTTTTCATATCCAAACAGTTCGCTTTCGAAAAGTTGTTCGGGAATTGCTCCCAAATCGATTGGTATAAATGGATTTTCTGCTCTGGGCGAGGTTTCGTATATCATCCTTGCAACCATATCCTTACCTGTGCCGTTCTCGCCCAAAATCAGGATATTGGCATCGGTTCGGCTTACCTTTTCGATAATCTTGAAAATCTCCTGCATTGCGGCCGATTCTCCAATAATCTTGGTAGAGTTGCTATTGCTTATGGCTCGAACCTGCTCTTTCAGACGCACATTTTCGGTTTTGGTTCTTTTCAACTCCATTGCGGCATGCAGTGTGGCGAGCAGTTTTTCGCGATCCCACGGTTTGGCTATAAAGTCGGTTGCACCACATTTAATGGCATTTACCGCCTTGTCGGTGTCGGAGTATGCAGTCATGCAGATAACAACGGCATTGCTGTCAATCTGCATAATCTTTTCCAAAGTGTCGAACCCCTCTTTTCCGCTTATGGCATCTTTGCTAAAGTTCATGTCTAACATTATAATGTCGGGGTTGAACTCGGCCATGAATTGTTCAATTTTTGTGGGCGAGGTTGCAACCTTTATACTGTTAGCCATTGGTTTTAGCAACATGTTCAAGGCAAAGAGTATGTCTTTGTTGTCGTCGATTATCAGTATTGTGCCGAGGTTTTCCATGTTTTTACAGCTTTGTCATTAATTTATTTCACCCTATATGTCGCTCTCTCTATTCATTTCGCCTGTGATAAGTTCTTGCAACTTGTTTTTAGGTAAGAGATATTGATATTCTGCAACCCCGATGGGTTTGTTTACATCTTGTAGTGCTAATTCTACATCTAAGTGGTCTTTTTCTGCACATAAAATGATACCTATGGAAGGATTCTCGTCGGGCGATTTTTCCATTTTATCCAATAGTGATAAGTAGAAATTCATCTTTCCCACATATTCGGGTTTAAATTCACCAATTTTTAATTCAATTGCAATCATCGAACGAAGTCTGCGATGGAAGAATAGTAAATCAACACGATATTCCTTGTTGTTATAGGTAAGAGTATGTTGATTCCCGATAAAACTGAATCCGCAACCCAATTCCATTATAAATGTTGTAATCTTCTGAACAAGTCGACGTTCTAATTCCAATTCTTTTAGAGGTTCAGCAGCATCAATGAATCCAAGATTGTAACTGCTACGGAATACCTGATTTGCATAATTAGCTTGCTGGGTAGGCATAGTAGAATTAAAGTTGTTTGATTTTTCTATTCTTTGTATTGAAAGATGGTATTCAGATTTTAAAGCGAGTCGTAGCATTTCGCGTGACCACCCCTTAGAAATAATTTCATTAGCATAGAATTCAATATGTTCGGGCGTTAAGTCATAATTCATTAGCAATAAATTGTGCCCCCATGGCAAAACTGCGACAGCTTGTCGCAGTTTTGTATCTCCTTCATTATAACGAAGGTAGAATTTCTTCATATCCCATAGGTTTCTTGGCGATAACCCCATGCCAGGATATTTTGCCTTCAAATCCACAGACAGCCTATTTACAATGTTATCACCATGTTTACTGTCAATTTTTCTTTCATCCAACAATTTGCCAATCTCCCAATAGGATGACATTACAATTGTATTCAATTGTTTTGCTGCTCGTAATCGAGATGTCTCAATTACTGCGACAGCCTGTCGCAGTAATTCGTTATACCCATCGTCTCCCAATGATTTTGAAATAGTTATGTTTTCCATGTTTTTACAGCTTTGTCGTTAATTCACACTTTCCGGTGATTAGTATGTGAAGTGTTGTTCTCTTGGTTTTCAAAGTTATGCATTAAATTCGACAAAAACAATAGAAAACCGTGCGGTTTCGCACGAACTTTTGTGCGAATATGCACGTTTGCAAAGGAGGCTTACGGGTATTAATTCATTGAAAATGCGGGTGTTACGCGAATGGCACGCTTTTTGAGATAGTGATTGGTGAATAGATGTGTAACAGCTAAAAAAATTGAAAATGATACTTCTGCACTATTTTAAAGTTGCAATAAGAAATTTGCAAAAGAGTTGGGGGCATGTACTGATTACTGCGTTGGGACTTGCAGCGGGTTTGTTGCTATTTGCGTGGGCAGCATATTTGTGGCGTGACGATTTTATGCGATACCGAACCTATCCTACATTCGACAGATTGGTATATACATCGATTTACGAACCCGAAGGTGAATTTGATAATAACTATCAAACATATATGAGCGCTGACATTATGAAAGGTGTGATTGCTCAATTGCCACAGGTAGAGGAGGTGATGTTTGGTTTTGGAAATGAGTCGATTAATGTAGATGTAAATGGCAGGGAGCTGCTTTTGGAGGCATTCTTTACATCTCCTAATTTTAATAATCTGATGCCGGTGGAGTTTGTCGATGGATCGATTGTTGACTTCCGGAGCAATCCCGATGCAATATTGATAACCGAGAGTTGTGCCGAAAAACTTTTTGGTAGGGAAAGGGCAGTAGGTAAGTCGCTCTATGTGGCAAATATCGGTGGTGCACTAAAGGTGGATAAGTATTTTAGTGTTGCCGGAGTTGTTTGCAACAAACATTTGCCCAGTACCGATGGAAGACCCCATGGTTATGATATAATATTCAATGATGGTCATGAGGGTTCATTATTTAAAGCGTATGCGGTAACCACTATATTGCTGCTAAAATCGGAAGATATGCTTGAAACGGTAAATGATATATTGGCAAACACCGCTTTCGATGGCGTTAATGAAAGTATGCGTTTGCGCTTTATTCCAATAAAATATTTGACAAATTCCGGACAGTCGCCCATAATGGTTACTATATATTGTGCTTTTAGTTTGGTTTTTTTTATATCGCTTATCTATGCTTTAAGCTATTTTATAGGGGGCTTTATGTTGCGCAGTAAGGAGTTACAATTGCGTAAAGTGCTGGGAGCAGGCAGAAAATCAAATGTAATGCTATGTTTTGCAGAGATGTTCATATACCTGCTTTTTGTAGCTTTCTTGTCGATAGTTATGTGTGAATTACTCTTTAGTATAGATTTGGTTGAGGAGTTTATGCTTGCCGATGGTGTAAATATTCGCGTTGATGATATTGTAAGAATGTTACTGACCTTGGTGCCAATACTTCTGGTTTTGTTCTTTGTGGTTGCCGGAGTTGCTGCTGCAGCAACGAAATTGAGAAGCCCTAAACATCGTGTCAAGAGCGTAATGCTGGCTTTCCATTTTACAATAACCTTGGCATTTTTGTTGCTATCGGGGTATATGTATATGGATATCCGTAACACTAAAAAGGGTTATTATCCATACATTTCCGATAAGGAACTAAACTCGATATGGTGCTATGCCCATGATAGGAACTACCTCACATTGGCACAATTTGAAAAAATGATACAAGATATTGAGGCCTCGCCCAAATATGAAACAGCATATGTACATAGCGATCCTCTATACAACGAGAGTCTTGGTGCCTATTCACTTGCACGTCAATATGTGTCGGTATCATATTTGAAGATGATGAAGATTCCCGGAGCGGAGAATCTGAACGAGGGCGATGATTTCTGTTTTATTTCACATAGTTTGCAGAAAAGTATTGACTCGTTGGGGTATTTGGATGTATCGGAGTTTCGAGGAGTAAGTCCCGAAGCGTTGAGGGATCTGCCTGTAAACCGTGAGTTTTATGATAAGAGGCACAGGGTGACCGGCTTGGTTGATAACAGACACGATCTTACAGAAAATGTAGTCCTGTTACCTTTGGGTGAAATTGATAAAAATATTTGTATTTACTACATAAAGGTAAAGGATGGCTATAATGTGGATGATGAGTTATATTATTTGGAGTCAAATTATAATGAGAAATTGCCGGGAATTCAGGGTAGAAATGTAACGGCCTATAATTTGATAGTGGGTGATAGCAATATTGTGTTGTTTAGCATGGCACTTATCTGTTTTGTGGTAATGTTAATGATTTCGGTTTCAGGAATAGTCGGTACAATAAGTGTCGATGTAAATCGCCGTAGGAAAGAGGTGGCAATACGAAAGATAAACGGAGCCGGATTCAAGCAGATCTATTGGCTGTTTGGCCGATTATATTGCAGAATTTATGTAATGGCGGTTATAGTGGTGCTGATAGCGTGGTTCTTTGTTTCAAACACCATGCTTGCCGGGCAGGAGTTAAGTAAAGATCCTTTGCTATGGCTTGGAGTTGTGTTACTTGCTGCTGTGGTTATCTTGGTCTCAATTGTACCTCAGATATACAGGGTGGCACGAATTAATCCATCGGACATGTTAAGAAGTGAATAATGGATATTAAGTTAGATAAAAAACCGTGGTATATCAGGCGCAGATCAATGTTGCTCTGGGTTACACCGTTGGCAATATTGTTGATATACCTGTTGATAGGGGCATTCGGACCATCGAAACGTAGTGTATCGATGCGCGATATAAAGATCTCGACAGTGCAGTTTGCCGATTTTGCCGACTACGTTGATGTCGAGGGAGTTGTGCAACCAATCATGACAATCAAGGTGAATAGCAAGGAGGCAGGTACGGTGGCACGAATTGTTAAGGATGATGGTTCCATGCTTAATGCCGGTGATACAATTTTGGTTTTGGAGAATCCGGCTCTTGAACGTGAAATTCAGGATATGCGCGATGATTGGGAGAAGTTAAAGATAAGCAATCGCGAAAAACTGATTCAAATGGAGAAGAGTTCGTTGAATTTGCAGATCGAGGCTCTTAACAATGAGTATGAGTTGCAGCGTATGGAGAAGCAAATCAATCAGGAGAGGCAGGAGTTTGAGATTGGTGCCAAAAGTGCCGCACAGCTTCAACTTACCGAAGATGAGTATAAATACAAGGCTGAAAAAGTGCGTTTGCAACATCAGGGGTTAAGGCATGACTCTTTGGTAACCGAACTGCAAAGGGAGTTGCTTCTTAATGATCAGGAGCGTGAGCGAAGACGTGTTGAAAACTCGAACAGCCGTTTGGATAACTTAGTGGTTCGTGCCCCAATTTCCGGACAGTTAAGCTCTGTGGGAGTTGTAATCGGTCAGCAACTTTCCGAAGGGTATGGAGTTGCGGAGATGAAGGTGTTGACCCAATATAAAATATCAACCTCGATAAGTGAATTCTATATCGACAGAGTGTCGTTGGGTTTGCCTGCAACTGTCAATTATCAGGATAATAACTATCCTTTGAAGGTGTCGAAGGTGGTTCCTGAAATTAAGGATCGAACATTTAAGGCCGATTTAATCTTTACCGATACAATGCCCGACAATCTGCGAGTTGGAAAAAACTATAGGGTGCAGATAGAGCTTGGGCAGCCGGAGCAGGCTTTGGTTATAGATAGGGGCGACTTTATCCAGGAGACCGGTGGTCTGTGGATATATAAACTTAACGAGAGCGGTTCAAAGGCAACAAAGGTAAAGATTCAGATTGATCGCCAGAATCCGTCGAAGGTCTCTATAGCCGATGGTTTGCGTGAAGGAGACAGAGTTGTGGTTGCGGGATATGCAGATTTGAAAGGAGTTGACGAGTTAATAATTAAATAACAGCTATGATATTACACTATTTTAGAATGGCGTTGCGCCATTTGAACAAAGTAAAATGGCAGGCCCTTGTCAGTGTGCTGGGCATGGGAGCGGGGTTGATACTCTTTGCAGTGTGTAACTCTTTCTTGAGGAGTGAACTGGCTGCAAATAAAAATTTTGCCACATACGATAGATTGGTTGCGCCTGCATTTCTTAGAGAAAATGTTAGTAGTGCATCATCGCTCTTTAAAGATGATGGAATATGTTACAAAATTGATGCAATGCCACAAGTTGATGCTATTGCATTGATCAGAGGAACGGAAGACTGTATGTTATCAATTAATGGTGAAGTGGAGATAAATGCTCGCTTTGCATGTGTTGATGGGGAGTTTGGCAAGGTATTCCAAATGCCATTGGTTGAGGGAGCGTTACAACCGTTTGATAATGATCCAAAGTCGGTTATTATCTCAAGAGAGTTTGCCGAGCGTCTGTATGGGAAATACGAGGGTATTGTAGGGGAAGAGCTAAACATGGTTCGTATAGCAGGAACCGATATAGGGGAGCGCCTTAGGATTGTTGCAGTGGTTCATGATTACACAAAGAGCGCTGATAATATCATGGGAGACTTCGATATTATCATTAATGCCAAGTCGGGAAGTGCTGCCCATCTTACAGCGCAAAATCCCTATTTTAGATTATATTGTACATTGCACTCAATCTCGGATATAGAGGTATTGAACAATATTTCAGAGAAAGAGGAGTGGGCAAAGTTGTATAGTTCACGGCCCCTGAACGGAGATAATAGTGATATTATCCATTTTTACCATATATCTCAATTCAGTAAAACCTCAGTGACGGTTTTCCGTATTGTATCTATGGCCGGCTTGACAATCCTTTTGCTTTCGTTAATTTACACGTTGAATCTCTTTATAGGATTATTTATGTTGCGTTCAAAAGAGTTGGGCTTGCGGAAATTCTTAGGGGCAGGAATTCTTTCGAACTCCTTGCTTCTATTTGCAGAACTTATATTGCTGACTCTATGTTCGCTTATACTATCAATTGTATTTTGTGAAATTATCTACAAAGTGATAGGTGTAGATTATCTCGTTTTGTCAAAAACAGAGATAATAAAGCACATAATACAATATTCAGGCGTATTGTTTATACTCTTTGCAGCTATTTGTGTGGTTTCTGTGTTGATGATGAACAGAGTAAGGAACTCAAAGCATAGGGTGAAGAATATAACTTTGGGAGTGCAATTCTTTATTACGTTGCTTTTTTTGGCAGTTTCGTTAGTGTTCCATTCTATGCGAGAGGAGCGTATATCAGCGGTAGCTCCCTGTATAACGGAAGCACAAATGAAGCGAATTTTAGTGATGCGTGCCCCGGCTCCATACGAAAAATTTAGCATGTTTAAGAGCGATATTGAATCCATGCCGCAGTATAGTGTAGCATGGCGTGATACCAGATATTCTATGTTCGAAGATAGGTTGCTTTCAAAATATCTTGTCAATGTAGATTATTTGAAGATGCTTAATCTGCCCGGAGCTGAGAATTTGAACGAGGGCGACAAATTCTGCTACATTACTAAATATATGGAGAGTGCAGTTGATGAAAATGGCAACATAATGCTTGACAACGAGGTTTTCAAGGTGACTCATGTGATAGATTCTCGAACAACAGAGAGTGTCGTTTATCTCCCCTCGGATGGATGGAATCCCAATAGGTGTGAACTGTTTATAAAGATAAATGATGAATTTTCATTCGATGAGGAGTATGATAGGTTGACAAATCGGATGAGCAAATACTACGTTGTTTCAAGTCGGTTGTGCAGGAGTCTTTATTCCGATACGGTAGGTGGCGATGTTGCAATTTTTGTGACAATAGCCTTCTGTGCAATGATAATATCGCTTCTGATAACCGTTTCCGGCATAGTGGGAACTATAACTCTTGATACCGACCGTAGAAAAAAAGAGGTGGCTATACGCAAAATTAATGGAGCCGGATTCAAGCAAATCTATTGGCTCTTTGCCAAACTCTATTTCAGGATATATGTAATTGTAGCTCTATTGGTTACGTTGATACTGTTTTATGTAAACAATATGCAACTGTTGGGTCAATTCTTTACGGTCTCTTTGTTAGAGTGGATTGCAGTATATCTGTTTGCGGCGCTTGTAATATTCTTGTCGATATGTTCGAAAATTTATCAAGTGTCAAGAATAAATCCATCGGAGATGCTTAGAGCAGAGTAGTAGTTAGATATGAATAATTAAAAAATTATAGATATGATTAAGGTTGAGAAATTAAGAAAAATCTTCAAGACAGAGGAGGTTGAGACTTGGGCATTGAATAATGTTTCTATTCAAATTAAGCAAGGTGAGTTTGTGGCTATCATGGGACCATCGGGTTGCGGAAAGTCAACATTGTTGAGCATTTTGGGGCTGTTGGATAACCCCACCGAGGGAAGTTACATTCTTGATGGTGTCGATGTTACTTCATTTAATGAGTCGCAGAGGAATTCGCTGAGAAAAGGAAAGATCGGTTTTGTATTCCAGAGCTTCAATCTTATTGATGAACTTAATGTGTACGAGAATATCGAACTTCCGTTATTGTATATGGGAATCGGGTCATCGGAGCGTAAGCGTAAAGTTCAAGAGGCTATGGAGCGTATGGGAATCTCGCACAGAAGCAAGCACTTCCCGAATCAGCTTTCAGGAGGTCAGCAGCAACGTGTTGCAATTGCCCGTGCCATTGTGGTTAATCCGAAGTTGATTCTTGCCGATGAGCCTACCGGAAATCTTGACTCAAAAAACGGAAAAGAGGTAATGTCGCTCCTTAGTGAGTTGCATAAAAGCGGAACAACAATTGTCATGGTAACCCACTCTCAACACGATGCCGGCTATGCCAATCGTATAATAAATCTGTTCGATGGCGAGGTTGTAACCGAAGTTACAATGTAACAGTTACCTTATAATAAAATTCCCTTGTAGCTGAAATCATTGCAGTTACAAGGGAATTTTTGGTGCCCAGAACAGGACTCGAACCTGCACAGCCGTAAGGCCACTACCACCTCAAAGTAGCGTGTATACCAATTTCACCACCTGGGCATTATAAGATAAGAAATTTGTACCCGAAATAGGACTCGAACCTACACAGCCGTTAAGCCACTAGAACCTGAAACTAGCGTGTCTACCAATTCCACCACTCGGGCGTTATTCAAAAAACAGTTTTGAATATCCATTCAAAACTGTTTCACTTTGTTGTCCCACCAGGACTCGAACCTGGACAAACAGAACCAAAACCTGTTGTGCTGCCATTACACCATAGGACAAAGCCACAATTCTTGCGAAATGCGGTGCAAAGGTATATAAAAAATGTTATAGTGCAAAATAAATTCGGAAATTTCGCATAAAATATGTACTTTCGTGGCTTGAAACTGAACTTGGGTTTTAAGTGTGAAATATATAGAGTATGAATTATAAAATAGCTAACAGATTGACCGGTGCGGTGGCATTTCTTATTGCTGCCATAACCTACATTTTGACAGCCGAGCCTACCACAAGCTTGTGGGACTGCGGTGAGTTTATAACTACCTCGGTGGGATTACAGGTGGGACACCCTCCCGGAGCTCCGCTCTTTATGATTATCTCGCGATTGTTTGCAATCTTCGCGCCCTCGCCCGATAAACAGGCATTGATGATTAACTATATGTCGGGAATCTGCTCGGCAGCAACCGTACTGTTCCTATGCTGGACAATTACATTCTTTGCAAAACGCTTGTTGGTTAAGCGTGGCGAGGAGCCAAATGGAGCAAAGAAGTGGGCAATTTTGCTATCGGGATTTGTAGGTTCGGTGGCATACGCATTTACCGATACATTCTGGTTCTCGGCTGTCGAGGGCGAGGTGTATGCTATGTCGTCGCTCTTTACAGCTGTGGTGTTCTGGGCAATCTTGAAGTGGGATGATTGTGCCGATGAGCCTCATGCAAACCGTTGGTTGGTATTCATAATGTTCCTTATGGGATTGTCGGTTGGAGTTCACCTGTTGAACCTGTTGGCAATTCCTGCAATTGTATTCCTGTACTACTTCAGAAAATATCCGGTTAGTCGCAAGGGTATTATCTGGGCTTCAGTAGCTGCGGTTGTGATATTGGGGTTTGTGAACTTTATTCTTATTCCGTATGTAATCAAGATTGCCTGCTGGTTTGAGCTGGCATTTGTCAACGGAATGGGATTGCCATTCAATACCGGTGTTGTGATATATGTTCTTGCAATAGCTGCAGGATTGTTCTATGGAATTCGTTACTCTGTCAAAAAGTGCAAGCCAATGCTTAATTTGGCTTTAACCTGTTTGATGGTATTCTTCATTGGCTATTCATCGTATGCAATGGTGGTTATCCGCTCTGTGAGCAACCCCCCAATTGACGAGAACAGCCCCGATAACGTATTTGATTTGTTGGCATATATCAACCGTGAGCAGTATGGAGACTCTCCGTTGATTTATGGTCAATATTATAACGCTCCACTTGTTGAGACAAAACAGGGAGACCCAATCTACTTCCAGGATAAGTCTCGTGGAATGTATGTATTGGTTGACCACAAGCAGGAGTATGTATATGATAAGCGATTCTGTACTCTATTCCCCAGAATGCACAGCAGTACACGCTCATACTTCCCATCGCTCTATGAGAGTTGGGGAGGTAAGCCAAGCGGTAAAACCTATAATATCGATGGTCGCAGAATCACTGCACCAAGCATGAAGAACAATTTGCAATACTTCTTCAGCTATCAGTTGAACCACATGTATTGGCGTTACTTTATGTGGAACTTTGCGGGACGTCAGAATGATGAGCAAGGCTATGGCGACGTTGCCGATGGTAACTGGATTTCAGGAATAAAGTTCCTTGATGAACTTCGTTTGGGAGATCAGGATTATTTGCCGGACAGAACCAAGGAGTCACCGGCTCACAACAAGTACTATTTGTTGCCCTTGCTATTGGGATTGGCAGGATTGATTTATCAATACAGCAAGGGAAAGCAGGGTAAACAGGATTTCTCGATAGTGATGATTCTATTCTTTATGACAGGAATTGCAATTATTCTGTTCTTGAATCAATCGCCATTGGAGCCTCGTGAGCGTGATTATGCATACGCAGGTTCATTCTATGCCTTTGCAATATGGATAGGTTTGGGAGTTACTGCATTGTATGAGTGGGCAGGTAAGAAACTAAAGGCTTCCGATAAGGTATGGATGCCAATTGCAATAGGAACACTATGCTTTGTGGCTGTACCGTTGAATTTGGCTGCCGAGAACTGGGATGACCACGATAGAAGCGGCCGTTATGCAACTTTGGCATACGCAACCGACTATCTTGAGTCATGCGCCCCCAATGCAATACTCTTCACATACGGAGATAATGATACCTTCCCATTGTGGTATGCTCAAGAGGTTGAGGGAATTCGTCGCGATATTAGAATTGTAAACCTGAGTCTGCTATCGGGCGATTGGTACATTGACCAGATGAAACGTAAGGCATACGAAACTCCCGGTGTTCCAATCTCTTTTGCCGATAACCAGTATCATGGTGGAAAACGCGACATTGTTTTGGTTGCTCCCGGACAGAATCAGAACAGTGGAACCGTAAGTTTGGCAAATGCTCTTCTTTGCGTAAAGGATGACCGTAACAAGGTGGGGGATTATAACTATTTGCCAAGCAAAAAGCTCTCTTTACCGGTAAACAAGGAGAAGGTGTTGGCTAATGGTTTGGTAAATCGAAGTATGGCAGATAGTTTGGTAGATAACCTTGAATTTACTTTGGGAGGCAACTACTTAACCAAGTCGCAACTTATGGTGTTGGATATTTTGAATACCAACAATTGGGAGCGTCCAATATACTTCGGAATAGGAATGGGCGAGGACAATTACATGGGACTTCAGAAATATTTCCAGCTTGATGGTGCTGCGTACCGTTTGGTGCCAATTGAAACTCCAGTTCAGGGAGGTGCGCTTGGAAGAATCGAAACCGAGGTGCTTTACGACAACTTGATGAACAAATACAAATGGGGCAATATCAATAACCCCGATGTATATATCGATCACTTCCACCGTTCAACCATCTCGGTAATGGATTTCCGTAACACCTTTATGCGTTTGGCACTTCAACTCTACGATGAGGGTGATACTGAGCGTGCGGTAAAGGTGCTTGATAAGGCAATGGAGGAGTTGCCGCTATCACAGGTTCCATTCGAGGCATACAGCCCGCTTCTTAACTACGTGGCAATGTATTACGAATTTGGAGAGCAGGAGAAGGCCGATGAGTTGGCGTTGGCAATACTTGATGACCAATTGCAGCAGTTCCGCTACACGACAATCTTAACCGAGTCGGGTAGAAGCGATGCAACCATCAACAGAAATTCACGCCTTGCAACCGAGAATGTCAAATACATTATCGATATGATGAAGATGTTTGGCCGCGAGGAGTTGGCTAATCAGAAGTTAATGGAGTACGGCAATTTCTAAGAGATAGTTTTTAGATATGATAACTATTGAACAGCTAAAGGATTTACAGAATCGTGCAGATGCGCTGCATAGATATTTGGATATAGAGAATAAGCAGATTGAACTTCATGAGGTGGAGCTTCGCACTCAGGATCCTGCCTTTTGGGAGAATCAGAAAGAGGCTGAAAAGGTAATGAAGCAGCTTCGAGAGATTCGCTCATGGGTAGAGGGCTACAAATCGGTGCGCTCTTCACTTGAAGATTTGGAGGTTCTTTTCGATTTTGCCAAGATGGGCGAGGCCTCGGAAGAGGAGGTCGATGCCTCGTATTCGGTACTTCTTGAGGAGTTTGAGAAGATTGAGTTGAAAAACATGCTTCGTCAGGAGGCAGATTCAATGGATTGTGTTTTGAAAATCAACTCAGGAGCAGGAGGAACCGAAAGCCAGGATTGGGCATCTATGCTTATGCGTATGTATATGCGATGGGTAGAGAAGAGTGGTTATAAAATGACCATCAGTAATCTTCAAGAGGGCGATGAGGCAGGAATCAAGACCGTAACCATGCAGATCGAGGGCGATAGTGCGTACGGATACCTGAAGAGCGAGAACGGTGTTCACCGTTTGGTGCGTGTATCACCCTATAACGCTCAGGGTAAGCGAATGACCTCGTTCGCATCTGTATTTGTAACTCCCCTTGTTGATGATAGTATAGAGGTGGTTGTTAATCCGGCATTGATTACATGGGATCTGTTCCGTTCGGGTGGAGCCGGTGGTCAGAATGTAAACAAGGTTGAGACCGGAGTGCGTTTGCGTTACCAATACACCGACCCATATACAGGCGAGCAAGAGGAGATTCTTATCGAGAATACCGAGACACGTTCTCAGCAGGATAACCGCGAGAATGCTTTGCGTTTGTTGCGTTCTCAACTTTATGATCGTGAGCTTCAGCACCGTATGGAGGCGCAGGCAAAACTTGAGGCCGGTAAAAAGAAGATTGAGTGGGGTTCACAGATTCGTAGTTACGTGTTCGATGACCGTCGAGTAAAGGATCACAGAACCAACTATCAAACTTCCGATGTGAATGGAGTTATGGATGGCGATTTGGATGGTTTCATCAAAGCCTACCTAATGGAGTTCGGTGGCGCAGAAAGCTAAGATAAAATAGCCTTAAATTGGCGCTGCATAGTGGGATAGCAAGCGGAATCGTGCAAAAAAAATACGATTCCGCTTGCTATCCCTCTATTTTGTCTACCTTTGTAACAACCAAAAGCCCAAAATCATGTTGATAGGTTAACATTTTAAATGATTATGAATGGAGTTAAAGTGATAAATGACGGTGGTGAAACAATCCAATTGGCCATTAATGATAGTAAACATTTATTTCTTTTTGATAATAGTGCTACGAATCATGACGATGTTTGTTTTAAGTTGGTTAAAATTGATTACGAAAATCGTTGCGAAAAAGAATTTGAGTTTAAACTGCATGATGGAGAATCAATAGAATTACATTTCTCAAATTCGATAATGCAAGATTCAGCGTGTGAAAAAGTTAAGGAGGTAACAAATAGTTGTAATTTAAATCAGGGAGTTAGTGAGGTGTTAGGTACAATGCGTAGTGAATTGTTAGAACTCGGGTTATTATGAAAGGAATAGAGGTTTGTTATAATGACGAGGTGTTTTATGTTGGTATAGATGGAGGAAGTGTGAGTTTACATATTTCCAATAGGCAAGCGGGGTTGAGAATTTTAGTTAGTGGAATAGATCAACATAATAATCTCTATATATGGATACGTAAAAGAATTCGTTGTAATGATGTTGTAAAAATATCGAAGTTGCAGGATTTAAAGCAGGTGTCTATTCCTGCTCATATTATTGATATGAACAAAGGATATTCCGGAGAATATCTATTAGAATTATATAATTCGATGTTAAATGAGTATGCAGATGTATAAGTGTTTTTGGGCTTTTATTATTGCATGCACCTCTTGTGTTCGTGTTGAGCCAAGTAACGGTCGTGTTCTGTGTGATGATGCTGCATATACTCCGTTGTATATGGATGAAAACTCTAACGATGCCAATCCCACTTTAATATTCTTTGAAATGCTATAATCCTTTCCGCATTATAGTGTAGGACTTTTTTTGTCCAAAAATATCTATAAATTTGTACGGAATTA